>NZ_JBICMS010000020.1:0-15644 GCF_043106615.1 Pseudomonas sp. CJQ_9
ATGTTCGAGTTGTACTCGACGTGCGCGGTGTTGATGGTGATACCGCGCGCTTTTTCTTCCGGAGCCGAGTCGATCTTGTCGAACTCAACGACTGCCGAACCGAAAACTTCGGAGCAGACGCGAGTCAGAGCTGCGGTCAGAGTGGTCTTACCGTGGTCAACGTGGCCGATGGTGCCGACGTTAACGTGGGGAAGGGAACGATCAAATTTTTCTTTAGCCACGACAGTGAACCTCTTGCCTAAAGGGGATTAGCCTTGTTTTTTAACGAGTGCTTCGACGATGTTCGACGGAGCTTCGGCGTATTTGGAGAATTCCATGGAGTAGCTTGCGCGACCCTGAGACATGGAACGAACGTCGGTTGCGTAACCGAACATCTCTCCGAGCGGAACTTCAGCGCGGACGACACGGCCAGAGACCGACTCATCCATACCCTGGACCAGACCACGACGACGGTTCAGGTCACCCATCACGTCACCCAGGTAGTCTTCCGGGGTTACAACTTCGACCTTCATGATCGGCTCGAGGACCACGCCGCCGCCTTTCTGGGCCAGCTGCTTGGTCGCCATCGAAGCGGCGATCTTGAACGCCATTTCGTTGGAGTCGACATCGTGGTACGAACCATCGAATACCGCGGCCTTGAGGCCGATCAGAGGATAGCCGGCAACAACGCCGTTCTTCATCTGCTCTTCGATACCCTTCTGGATCGCAGGGATGTATTCCTTTGGAATCACACCACCAACGACTTCGTTGGCGAACACCAGACCTTCGGTGATGTTGCCCTTCTCGTCCTGATCTGGCTCCGAGAAACGGATCCAGCAGTGACCGAACTGACCACGACCACCCGACTGACGAACGAACTTGCCTTCGATCTCGACGTTGGACTTGGTGATCTTCTCGCGGTACGAAACCTGCGGCTTGCCGATGTTGGCCTCGACGTTGAATTCGCGCTTCATGCGGTCAACGAGGATGTCCAGGTGCAGCTCGCCCATACCGGAGATGATGGTCTGACCGGTTTCTTCATCGGTCTTGACGCGGAACGACGGGTCTTCTTGGGCCAGTTTGCCCAGTGCGATACCCATCTTCTCCTGGTCAGCCTTGGTTTTCGGCTCTACGGAGAGCGAAATCACAGGCTCTGGGAAGTCCATACGCTCAAGGATGATCGGCTTGTCGGCGTTGCACAGGGTGTCACCGGTGGTGACGTCCTTCATGCCGATCAGCGCAGCGATGTCACCTGCACGTACTTCTTTGATTTCTTCACGCTGGTTGGCGTGCATCTGCACCATACGACCAACGCGCTCTTTCTTGCCCTTGACCGAGTTGATGACCGAGTCACCGGAGGACAGGAAGCCCGAGTAAACGCGAACGAAGGTCAGAGTACCCACGAACGGGTCGGTGGCAATCTTGAACGCCAGGGCCGAGAACGGCTCGTTGTCGTCAGCGTGACGCTCGTCGTACTGCTCTGGTTTGACTTCATCCTTCGGCACTTCGGCCAGATCAGGGTGGATACCCTTGATCGCAGGAATTTCGGTCGGAGCAGGCAGGAAGTCGATGACAGCGTCGAGAACCAGGGGCACGCCCTTGTTCTTGAACGAAGAGCCACAGACGGCCGGAACGATCTCGCTGGCCAGGGTGCGCGCACGCAGGCCTGCCTTGATCTCTTCGACGGTCAGCTCACCTTCTTCAAGGTACTTGTTCATCAGCTCTTCGCTGGCTTCGGCGGCGGCTTCAACCATGTTGTTGCGCCATTCTTCAGCCAGTTCCAGCATATCGGCAGGAATCTCTTCCTCACGATAAGTGGTGCCTTTGTCGTCGTCGTTCCAGTAGATGGCTTTCATCTTGATCAGGTCAACCTGACCCTGGAAGTCATCTTCTGCACCGATGGCCAGCTGGACCGGTACCGGGGTGTGACCCAGACGGTTCTTGATCTGACCTACAACGCGCAGGAAGTTGGCACCGGCACGGTCCATCTTGTTCACGTAGACAACACGTGGAACGCCGTACTTGTTGGCCTGACGCCATACGGTTTCGGACTGCGGCTCAACGCCGGAGGTACCGCAGAACACAACGACCGCGCCGTCGAGTACGCGCAGCGAACGCTCTACTTCAATGGTGAAGTCAACGTGGCCGGGGGTATCGATGACGTTTACGCGGTAGTTGTCGTACTGACCACGGGAACCTTTCCAGAAGGTGGTAACGGCAGCGGAGGTAATGGTGATACCGCGCTCCTGCTCCTGCACCATCCAGTCGGTGGTCGCGGCGCCGTCATGCACCTCGCCCATCTTGTGGCTCAGACCTGTGTAGAACAGGATCCGCTCGGTAGTGGTAGTCTTGCCCGCGTCAACGTGGGCACAGATACCGATGTTACGGTAGCGGTTAATTGCTGTAGTACGAGCCATAAAGCCCTCGCAAAATGATTGATGCTTGAATTAGAAGCGGTAGTGCGAGAACGCTTTGTTGGCTTCAGCCATACGGTGCACGTCTTCACGCTTCTTGACTGCAGCACCCTTGCCTTCGGCAGCATCCAGCAGTTCGCCGGCCAGACGCAGAGCCATCGACTTCTCGCCGCGCTTGCGGGCGTAGTCTACGAGCCAGCGCATTGCCAGAGCGTTACGACGGGATGGACGAACTTCAACCGGAACCTGGTAAGTAGCACCGCCTACACGGCGGGACTTGACTTCGACCAGCGGAGCGATGGCGTCGAGAGCTTTCTCGAAGATTTCCAGGGGGTCGCTGTTCTTGCGTGCTTTGACGGTATCCAGGGCACCGTAAACGATGCGCTCGGCTACGGCCTTCTTGCCGCTTTCCATCACGTGGTTCATGAACTTGGCGAGGATCTGGGATCCGTACTTCGGATCGTCAAGGATCTCACGTTTTGCTGCTACACGACGTCTTGGCATGATAAGCCCTCAAACGGTCTTCAGGTTAGCCCGGGACGCGGGTCTTCGACCCCTGCCCGACCTTACTCTTATCGACTCAAAAAAATGGATGTCTGCAAACGGCCGATTACTTCGGACGCTTGGTACCGTATTTCGAACGACCCTGGTTACGGCCTTTGACGCCCGAAGTATCCAGAGAGCCGCGAACGGTGTGGTAACGAACACCTGGCAAGTCTTTTACACGGCCGCCACGGATCAGGACGACGCTGTGCTCTTGCAGGTTGTGGCCTTCACCACCGATGTACGAGGAAACCTCGAAACCGTTGGTCAGACGCACACGGCATACTTTACGCAGTGCCGAGTTAGGTTTTTTCGGCGTGGTGGTGTACACACGGGTGCACACGCCACGACGTTGCGGGCAGTTCTGCAGCGCAGGAACGTCGGACTTCTCGACCGAACGCTTACGCGGCTGACGTACCAGCTGGTTGATAGTTGCCATCTACTAGCTCCACTGATTGTCTTGCGACTCTATTGTCTTGCAAGAAAGCCAAAAATTGGCGAGACGGAGCCTCACCAAATTTAAGGGTACAAAAGTCTAAAGAGGATCTTGCACCCAGTCAAGACAAGGCCCCGGCCCTCCTCGCCCGATCATCGGCAACATTTCATGTCGCCGATGTCCGTTCGAGGGTAGCCGGGGCCCCGCCCTGGACTTAGTTACCGCTGGAATTCAGCGCTTCGGTCAGTGCGGCTTCCACCTCACTGGCGCTGACACGCAACGGTTTGTCGGCATCACGGCGACGCTTACGCTCGCTGTGGTAAGCCAGACCAGTACCGGCCGGGATCAAACGACCCACGACCACGTTCTCCTTCAGGCCGCGCAGGTAGTCACGCTTGCCGGTTACCGCCGCTTCGGTCAGTACGCGGGTGGTTTCCTGGAAGGAAGCCGCGGAGATGAACGACTCGGTCGACAGCGAGGCCTTGGTGATACCCAGCAGCACACGGGTGAACTTGGAGATGAACTTGTCCTCGCTGGCGAGACGCTCGTTCTCTACCAGTACCTGGGTCAGTTCCATCTGGTCGCCCTTGATGAAGCTGGAATCGCCCGACTCGGAGATCTCGACCTTGCGCAGCATCTGACGCAGGATGGTCTCGATGTGCTTGTCGTTGATCTTCACGCCTTGCAGACGGTAAACGTCCTGGATCTCGTTGACGATGTACTTCGCCAGCGCGCTGACACCCAGCAGACGCAGGATGTCGTGCGGATCGCTCGGGCCGTCGGAGATAACTTCACCGCGGTTTACCTGCTCACCTTCGAACACGTTCAGGTGGCGCCACTTCGGAATCAGCTCTTCGTACGGATCGCTACCGTCGGTCGGCGTGATCACCAGGCGACGCTTGCCCTTGGTCTCTTTACCGAATGCGATGGTGCCGCTGACTTCAGCCAGAATCGAGGCTTCTTTCGGACGACGCGCTTCGAACAGGTCGGCAACGCGTGGTAGACCACCGGTGATGTCACGGGTCTTCGACGTTTCTTGCGGGATACGCGCAATAACGTCACCAACACCGATCTGGGCACCGTCAGCCACACCCACGAGGGCGTTAGCCGGCAGGAAGTACTGGGCAGGTACGTCGGTACCTGGCAGGTACAGATCCTTGCCAGCGGCATCGACCATCTTGATTGCCGGACGGATTTCCTTGCCTGCGGCAGGGCGATCCTTGACATCCAGCACTTCAATGTTGGTCAAGCCGGTCAGCTCATCGGTCTGACGCTTGATGGTGATGTTTTCTTCCATGCCCACGAAGGTCACGGTACCTTTCAGCTCGGTAACGATCGGGTGGGTGTGCGGGTCCCACTTGGCGACGATGGCGCCAGCCTCGACCTTTTCACCTTCCTTGACCGAAATCACTGCACCGTAAGGCAGCTTGTAGCGCTCACGCTCACGGCCGAATTCGTCGGCAATGGCCAACTCACCGGAACGCGATACGGCAACCAGGTTGCCGTCGGCACGCTCGACCTGCTTCAGGTTGTGCAGACGCACCATACCGCCGTTCTTCACCTGGACGCTGTCGGCAGCCGAAGTACGGCTTGCAGCACCACCGATGTGGAACGTACGCATGGTCAGCTGGGTACCTGGCTCACCGATCGACTGCGCAGCGATAACGCCGACAGCCTCACCGATGTTCACCTGGTGACCGCGAGCCAGGTCACGACCGTAGCACTTGGCGCAGATGCCGTAGCGGGTTTCGCAGTTGATCGGCGAACGCACGATCACTTCGTCGATGCTGTTCAGCTCGATGAACTCGACCCACTGCTCGTCGACCAGGGTACCGGCCGGAACGATGACGTCCTCGGTGCCTGGCTTGAACACGTCGCGGGCGATGACACGACCCAGTACACGTTCGCCCAGCGGCTCTACAACGTCGCCGCCTTCGATGTGCGGGGTCATCACCAGGCCTTGGTCGGTGCCGCAGTCGATCTCGGTTACTACCAGATCCTGGGCAACGTCTACCAGACGACGCGTCAGGTAACCCGAGTTCGCAGTCTTCAAGGCGGTATCCGCCAGACCCTTACGAGCACCGTGGGTCGAGATGAAGTACTGGAGTACGCTCAGACCTTCACGGAAGTTCGCGGTGATCGGCGTCTCGATGATCGAGCCGTCCGGCTTGGCCATCAGGCCACGCATACCGGCCAGCTGACGGATCTGGGCTGCGGAACCCCGCGCACCCGAGTCAGCCATCATGTACATCGAGTTGAAGGACTCTTGCTCGACTTCTTTGCCCTCGCGGTCGATGACCTTCTCTTTCGAGAGGTTAGCCATCATCGCCTTGGACACTTCGTCGTTCGCCTTGGACCACAAGTCGATGACCTTGTTGTACTTCTCGCCCTGGGTTACCAGGCCGGAGGCGTACTGGCTCTCGATTTCCTTCACTTCATCGGTAGCGTTACCGATGATGCGGGCTTTCTCGTCCGGGATAACGAAGTCGTTAACACCGATGGAAACACCGGAAATGGTCGAGTAGGCGAAACCGGTGTACATCAACTGGTCAGCGAAGATAACGGTCTCTTTCAGACCAACCACGCGGTAGCACTGGTTGATCAGCTTGGAGATCGCCTTTTTCTTCATTGGCTGGTTGACCACATCGTACGGCAGGCCTGCCGGTACAACCTGGAACAGCAGCGCACGGCCGACGGTGGTGTCGACGATACGGGTGTTCTTGACCACCGAGCCATCACGCTCTTTCACGGTTTCGTTGATACGAACCTTGATTTTCGCGTGCAGGGCAGCTTCGCCGGCGCGGAATACGCGGTCGACTTCCTGCAGATCAGCGAATACGCGACCTTCGCCCTTGGCATTGATGGCCTCACGGGTCATGTAGTACAGACCCAGTACAACGTCCTGCGACGGAACGATGATTGGCTCACCGTTGGCTGGCGACAGGATGTTGTTGGTCGACATCATCAGCGCGCGCGCTTCCAGCTGGGCTTCCAGCGTCAGCGGCACGTGAACGGCCATCTGGTCACCGTCGAAGTCGGCGTTGTACGCGGCGCAGACCAGCGGGTGCAGCTGGATGGCTTTACCTTCGATCAGAACCGGTTCAAAGGCCTGGATACCCAGACGGTGCAGGGTTGGCGCACGGTTGAGCAGTACGGGGTGTTCGCGGATCACCTCGGCGAGAACGTCCCATACCTCTGGCAGCTCGCGCTCGACCATCTTCTTGGCAGCCTTGATGGTGGTCGCCAGACCACGCATTTCCAGCTTGCCAAAAATGAACGGCTTGAACAGCTCGAGGGCCATCTTCTTCGGCAGACCGCACTGGTGCAGACGCAGGGTCGGGCCTACGGTAATTACCGAACGGCCGGAGTAGTCCACACGCTTACCGAGCAAGTTCTGACGGAAGCGACCTTGCTTACCTTTGATCATGTCGGCCAGGGACTTCAGCGGACGCTTGTTCGAGCCGGTGATGGCGCGACCGCGACGGCCGTTGTCCAGCAGGGCGTCGACCGCCTCCTGCAGCATGCGCTTTTCGTTGCGCACGATGATGTCCGGCGCCGACAGATCCAGCAGGCGCTTCAGACGGTTGTTACGGTTGATCACCCGACGATACAGGTCGTTCAGGTCGGAGGTCGCGAAACGACCGCCATCCAGTGGTACCAGCGGACGCAGGTCCGGCGGCAGTACTGGCAGAACGGTCAGCACCATCCACTCAGGCAGGTTGCCCGAGCCCTGGAAAGCTTCCATCAGCTTCAGGCGCTTGGACAGCTTCTTGATCTTGGTTTCCGAGTTGGTCTGCGGAATTTCTTCGCGCAGGCGGCCGATCTCGTGCTCCAGGTCGATAGCGTGCAGCAGCTCGCGGACAGCCTCGGCACCCATGCGGGCATCGAAGTCGTCACCGAACTCTTCCAGCGCTTCGAAGTACTGCTCGTCGTTCAGCAGCTGGCCCTTTTCCAGGGTGGTCATGCCCGGGTCAATAACGACGTAGCTCTCGAAGTAGAGCACGCGCTCGATGTCACGCAGGGTCATGTCCATCAGCAGGCCGATACGGGACGGCAGCGACTTCAGGAACCAGATGTGGGCGACCGGCGAGGCCAGCTCGATGTGCGCCATGCGCTCACGACGGACTTTGGCCAGGGCAACTTCAACGCCGCACTTCTCGCAGATTACGCCACGGTGCTTGAGGCGCTTGTACTTGCCGCACAGGCACTCGTAGTCCTTGACTGGGCCAAAGATCTTGGCGCAGAACAGGCCGTCACGCTCAGGCTTGAACGTACGGTAGTTGATGGTTTCCGGCTTCTTAACTTCACCGAACGACCACGAACGGATCATTTCAGGCGACGCCAGACCGATGCGGATGGCGTCGAACTCTTCGACTTGACCCTGGTTTTTCAGCAAATTCAGTAGGTCTTTCAAGGCCTTTCCTCCTGGCGGAGCAGGGAGCGGGCATTACCTGCCCCACTCCCCTTCGCGTCACGTGTTATTCGGTTTCCAGATCGATATCGATACCGAGGGAACGGATCTCTTTGATCAACACGTTGAAGGACTCGGGCATGCCCGGCTCCATACGGTGATCGCCATCCACGATGTTCTTGTACATCTTGGTACGGCCGTTCACGTCGTCCGACTTCACTGTGAGCATTTCTTGCAGGGTGTATGCCGCGCCGTATGCTTCCAGCGCCCACACTTCCATCTCCCCGAAACGCTGACCACCGAACTGCGCCTTACCACCCAGCGGCTGCTGGGTAACCAGGCTGTAGGAACCAGTGGAACGCGCGTGCATCTTGTCGTCCACCAAGTGGTTCAGCTTGAGCATGTACATGTAACCAACGGTCACCGGACGCTCGAACTTGTTGCCGGTACGGCCATCGAACAGCACCATCTGGCCGCTTTCTGGCAGGTCTGCCAGTTTCAGCATGGCCTTGATCTCGCGCTCCTTGGCACCATCGAAGACCGGAGTAGCCATAGGCACACCTTTCTTCAGGTTGTGCGCCAGGGCCAGGATCTCGGCGTCGGAAAACTCGTCGAGGTTTTCCTGACGACCACCGATCTCGTTGTAGACCTCGGTCAGGAACACACGCAGCTCAGCGGCTTTGCGCTGCTCTTCGAGCATGCGGTCGATCTTCTCGCCCAGGCCTTTGGCCGCAAGGCCCAGGTGGGTTTCAAGGATCTGACCAACGTTCATACGCGAAGGTACGCCCAGCGGGTTCAGTACGACGTCGACCGGAGTACCGTTGGCGTCGTGCGGCATGTCTTCAACCGGCATGATAACCGAGACAACACCTTTGTTACCGTGACGGCCGGCCATCTTGTCACCCGGCTGGATGCGACGGCGGATTGCCAGGTAAACCTTGACGATCTTCAGTACGCCTGGCGCCAGGTCATCGCCCTGCTGCAGCTTGCGCTTCTTGTCTTCGAACTTGTCGTCCAGCAGACGGCGACGGTCAACGATGTACTGCTGAGCCTTTTCCAGCTGCTCGTTCAGTGCATCTTCAGCCATGCGCAGCTTGAACCACTGGCCGTGCTCCAGACCGTCCAGTACTTCGTCGGAGATCACGGTGCCTTTCTTCAGGCCCGCGCCACCGTCGACCACCTGGCCGTTCAGGGCAGAACGCAGACGCTCGAAGGTTGCGCCTTCAACGATGCGGAACTCTTCGTTGAGGTCCTTGCGGATCTCGTCCAGCTGCATCTTCTCGATGGCCAGGGCGCGGCTGTCGCGCTCGACGCCATCACGGGTGAAGACCTGTACGTCGATGACAGTACCCTTGGTGCCGGTCGGCACGCGCAGGGAAGTGTCCTTAACGTCGCTGGCTTTTTCGCCGAAGATGGCGCGCAGCAGTTTTTCTTCCGGGGTCAGCTGCGTTTCGCCTTTTGGCGTAACTTTACCGACCAGGATGTCACCCGCGCCGACTTCTGCACCCACGTAGACGATACCGGCTTCGTCCAGCTTGTTCAGTGCGGCTTCACCCACGTTCGGGATGTCCGCAGTGATTTCCTCTGGGCCAAGCTTGGTATCACGCGCCACACAGGTCAGTTCCTGAATGTGGATCGTGGTGAAGCGGTCTTCCTGCACCACACGTTCGGACAGGCAGATGGAGTCTTCGAAGTTGAAGCCGTTCCACGCCATGAAGGCGATACGCATGTTCTGACCCAGTGCCAGCTCACCCATGTCGGTGGACGGGCCGTCGGCCATGATGTCGCTGCGCTGAACCTTGTCACCCTTGCTGACCAGCGGACGCTGGTTGATGCAGGTGTTCTGGTTGGAACGGGTGTACTTGGTCAGGTTGTAGATGTCCACACCGGCTTCACCGGTCTCGACTTCATCGTCATTGACGCGAACGACGATACGGCTGGCGTCGACCGAGTCGATCACACCACCGCGGCGAGCAACCACGCAGACACCGGAGTCACGGGCAACGTTGCGCTCCATGCCGGTACCTACCAGCGGCTTGTCGGCACGCAGGGTCGGTACAGCCTGACGCTGCATGTTCGAACCCATCAGTGCACGGTTGGCGTCGTCGTGCTCGAGGAACGGGATCAGCGAGGCAGCGACGGAAACAACCTGCTTCGGCGAAACGTCCATCAGGGTGACGTCTTCCGGCGCCTTGACGGTGAATTCGTTCAGGTGACGGACCGCTACCAGCTCATCGATCAGCTGCTTCTTGTCGTTCATCGCGGCCGAAGCCTGGGCGATGACGTGATCGGCTTCTTCAATGGCCGACAGGAACACGATGTCGTCGCTGACCACACCTTCTTTCACCACGCGGTACGGGCTTTCCAGGAAGCCGTACTGGTTGGTGCGGGCATAGGCTGCCAGGGAGTTGATCAGACCGATGTTCGGACCTTCAGGGGTCTCGATCGGGCACACACGGCCGTAGTGGGTCGGGTGCACGTCACGGACTTCAAAACCAGCACGCTCACGGGTCAGACCGCCAGGGCCGAGCGCAGAGACGCGGCGCTTGTGGGTGATCTCGGAGAGCGGGTTGTTCTGGTCCATGAACTGGGACAGCTGGCTGGAACCGAAGAACTCTTTCACCGCCGCCGCGACCGGCTTGGCGTTGATCAGGTCTTGCGGCATCAGGCCTTCGCTTTCCGCCATCGACAGACGTTCCTTGACCGCGCGCTCTACACGCACCAGGCCAACGCGGAACTGGTTCTCGGCCATCTCGCCGACGCAACGAACGCGACGGTTACCCAGGTGGTCGATGTCGTCGACAATGCCTTTGCCATTACGGATATCGACCAGGGTCTTCAGGACCTCGACGATATCTTCCTTGCTCAGCACGCCCGAACCTTCGATCTCGGTACGACCGATACGACGGTTGAACTTCATGCGGCCAACGGCGGACAGGTCGTAACGCTCGGCGCTGAAGAACAGGTTGTTGAACAGGGTCTCGGCGGCATCCTTGGTCGGCGGCTCGCCTGGACGCATCATGCGGTAGATTTCGACCAGGGCTTCCAGCTGGTTGCTGGTGGTGTCGATCTTCAGCGTGTCGGAGATGAACGGACCGCAGTCGATGTCGTTGGTGTACAGGGTCTCGATACGGACAACCTGCGCCTTGGCGACCTTGATCAGCAGCTCGGTGGTCATCTCGGTGTTGCACTCGGCGAGGATCTCACCGGTAGCCGGATGCACGATAGCCTTGGCGGTGGTACGGCCCAGGACGTATTCCATAGGAACGTCCAGCTGCTTGACGCCGGCTTTCTCGATCTGGTTGATGTGGCGCGCGGTAATACGGCGGCCTTGCTCGACGATGACTTTGCCGGTTTCGTCATGGATGTCCATGACAGCAACTTCACCACGCAGACGCTGTGGCACCAGTTCCAGGCTGAGTTTTTCGCCGGAAATGTGGAACACGTTGGTGGTGTAGAAGGTGTTCAGCACTTCTTCAGTGCTGTAGCCCAGGGCGCGCAGCAGCACCGAGGCCGGCAGTTTGCGGCGACGGTCGATACGTACGAACACGCAGTCCTTCGGGTCGAACTCGAAGTCCAGCCAGGAGCCGCGGTAAGGGATGATGCGAGCGGAGTACAGCAGCTTGCCGGAGCTGTGGGTCTTGCCACGGTCGTGGTCGAAGAACACACCAGGCGAACGGTGCAGCTGGGAAACGATCACACGCTCGGTACCGTTGATTACGAAGGTACCGTTTTCAGTCATCAGGGGGATTTCACCCATGTAGACTTCTTGCTCTTTGATGTCCTTGATCGCTTTGTTCGACGATTCCTTGTCGAAGATGATCAGGCGCACCTTGACCCGCAGTGGTACCGCGAAGGTCACACCACGCAGGACACATTCCTTCACATCGAAGGCGGGTTCGCCCAGGCGATAGCCTACGTACTCCAAGGCAGCATTGCCGGAGTAGCTGATGATCGGGAATACCGATTTGAAGGCCGCGTGCAGGCCGACGTCGCGGAAGTTATCCTTGGATGCTCCCGCTTGCAGGAATTCGCGATACGAATCCAGCTGGATGGCCAGGAGGTAAGGCACATCCATGACGTCCGGCAACTTGCTAAAGTCCTTGCGGATACGTTTTTTCTCAGTGTATGAGTAAGCCATCAGCGTTCCCCAGCTTGGTCACCTGCTTGTTTGGCTTCTCCCGGCGGGAGCAGCCAGAAAATCGTGCAAACCCCTTGGTTTGCGCCACCCACATGGGTGTCTTGCAGCTTGTTATCGGGGCCGGCATGACCGGCCACCAATAACGGAAAAAGGCCGGTGGCATAAGCCACCAGCCATCAGCCTTTTGCTCAACGCTCAGGCTGGCATCGCAAGGTCGAGATTACTTCAGCTCGACTTTAGCGCCTGCTTCTTCCAGCTTCTTCTTAGCGTCTTCAGCGGCTTCTTTCGAAACGCCTTCAGCTACAACCTGAGGAGCGCCATCGACTTTCTCTTTGGCTTCTTTCAGGCCCAGACCGGTCAGCTCGCGAACGGCTTTGATCACGTTCACTTTCTTGTCGCCGGCTTCAACCAGAACAACGTTGAACTCGGTCTGCTCTTCAACAACGGCAGCAGCAGCAGCTGGGCCAGCAGCGGCAACAGCAGCGGTAACGCCGAAGGTTTCTTCCATTGCTTTGATCAGCTCAACAACTTCCAGAACGGTTTTCTGGCCGATTGCTTCGATGATTTGTTCGTTAGTCAGGGACATGACTTAAATCCTGTATTGGGGTGACAGCCTACGCAGCCATCAAATTAAACGTATGATTTTGAAAGAATTCGCACGCCTTAGGCGGCGGTAGCTTCTTTCTGGTCGCGAATGGCTGCCAGAGTACGAGCCAGCTTGCTGGTGGCGCCTTGAATAACGCTCATCAGTTTCGCAATAGCTTCGTCGCGGGTCGGCAGGGTAGCCAACACGTCGATCTGGTTCGCTGCAATGAAATTGCCGTCAAACGCAGCTGCCTTGATCTCGAACTTGTCCTGACCCTTGGCGAACTCTTTGAACAGACGAGCGGCAGCGCCCGGGTGTTCGTTAGAGAAAGCAATCAGGGTCGGGCCTTTGAACGCGTCGTTGAGGATCGAAAATTCGGTGCCTTCAACAGCGCGCTTGAGCAGGGTGTTACGTACGACACGTACGTAAACGCCAGCTTCGCGGGCCTCTTTACGGAGTCCGGTCATTGCGCCTACAGTCACACCACGGGCATCAGCCACGACAGCGGACAGAGCGACTTTGGCAGCCTCGTTGACTTCAGCGACGATGGCCTTCTTGTCTTCGAGTTTAATTGCCACGGGTTTACTCCTGGTTTTTACCGTTTCATCTGGCCGAAGCCTGATGTCGTTTTGGTGTCTGATTCGGTAACGAATCGGGAGCACCATCTGCGTGGGCTGGGTTTTTAAGGCTTGCGCCGCCTACGGTCTTGGATAGCCCCCGCCAGGCAGGGACCCCAATTTTTGCTGGTGGCGCGACATGTCGCACCACCATGTTCTTACACGTTCAGCGAGCTCTGATCGATGACCAGACCTGGGCCCATGGTGGTGCTCAGGGTAACGCGCTTAACGTAGATACCTTTCGAAGAAGCTGGCTTGATACGCTTCAGGTCAGCGATCAGGGCTTCAACGTTTTCCTTCAGCTTGCCAGCTTCAAAGCCGACCTTGCCAACGGAGGTGTGGATGATACCGTTCTTGTCGGTACGGTAGCGAACCTGACCAGCCTTGGCGTTTTTCACGGCAGTGGCTACGTCTGGAGTCACGGTACCAACTTTCGGGTTAGGCATCAGGCCGCGAGGACCCAGAACCTGACCCAGCTGACCCACAACGCGCATGGCATCAGGCGATGCGATGACGACGTCATAGTTCAGGTCGCCGCCTTTCATTTCGGCAGCCAGATCGTCCATACCGACGCGGTCAGCGCCTGCAGCCAGAGCAGCTTCAGCAGCTGGGCCCTGGGTGAAAACAGCAACGCGAACGGTCTTGCCAGTGCCGTGCGGCAGCACAGTAGCGCTACGTACGACCTGGTCGGATTTACGCGGGTCAACACCGAGGTTTACGGCGATGTCGTAGGACTCGACGAACTTGGCAGCAGGCAGCGAGGCCAGCAGAGTTGCCGCTTCTTCGAAGTTGTAGGCCTTGCCTGCTTCGATTTTCTCGGCGATTGCCTTTTGGCGTTTGGTCAGCTTAGCCATTACACACCCTCCACGTTCAGGCCCATGCTGCGGGCAGAGCCAGCGATGGTGCGTACAGCAGCGTCCAGGTCAGCGGCAGTCAGGTCAGCCTGTTTGGCTTTCGCGATGTCTTCCAGCTGAGCACGGGTAACGGTACCGACTTTAACGGTGTTCGGGCGAGCCGAACCACTGGTCAGGCCAGCAGCTTTCTTCAGCAGAACCGAGGCAGGGGTGCTCTTGGTCTCGAAGGTGAAGCTACGGTCGCTGTAGACAGTGATGATCACTGGAGTCGGCAGGCCGGCTTCTTGACCCTGGGTACGGGCGTTGAAGGCCTTGCAGAATTCCATGATGTTCACACCATGTTGACCCAGTGCTGGACCAACGGGTGGGCTTGGGTTGGCCTGGCCGGCCTTAACTTGCAGCTTGATGTAAGCCTGAATCTTCTTAGCCATGAGCTACTCCAAAATCGGGTACGAACGCCTGATGGCTCCCCGGATGACTTGCGTTTTATCCCAGTGACGACAAAACCCCGCAGCACACAGGGCTGCGGGGTATGGGATGCTTTGTCCGCCTAGACCTTTTCGACCTGGCTGAACTCGAGCTCCACCGGAGTAGAGCGACCGAAAATGAGCACTGCAACCTGCAGGCGGCTCTTTTCGTAGTTAACCTCTTCGACACTGCCATTGAAGTCAGCGAACGGACCGTCAATGACACGAACCACTTCACCTGGCTCGAACAGCGTCTTCGGCTTCGGCTTGTCGCTACCGTCGGCAACGCGACGCAGGATAGCCTCGGCTTCTTTATCAGTGATCGGCGCAGGCTTGTCTGCAGTACCGCCAATAAAGCCCATCACACGAGGGGTGTCCTTGACCAAGTGCCAAGTCCCTTCGTTCATCTCCATCTGGACCAGTACATAGCCAGGGAAGAATTTGCGCTCACTTTTGCGCTTCTGGCCGTTACGCATTTCGACGACTTCTTCGGTCGGAACCAAGATCTCGCCGAAACCGTCTTCCATGCCAGCCAGCTTGACGCGCTCAATCAGGGAGCGCATTACATGCTTCTCGTAACCCGAGTAAGCATGCACAACATACCAACGCTTAGCCACGGGACACCTTTAGCCAACGATCAGGGAGACCGCCCAGCCGAGCAGGGAGTCGAGCCCCCACAGCAGCAGTGCCATAACCAGCACAACAGCCACGACAATCAGCGTGGTTTGGGTGGTTTCCTGGCGGGTCGGCCACACGACTTTACGAATCTCGGCACGAGCTTCCTTCGCCAACGTAAAGAACGACTTGCCCTTCGCAGTCTGCAGAGCTACAAAGCCCGCGACAGCAGCCAGGACGAGAAGTGCGAGAACGCGATACAGGATTGGGGAGGCGGAGTAATACTGGTTACCCACTACGCCAACAACCACCAAAGCCACTACAGCCAGCCACTTGAACAGATCAAAACGCGATTCTTGGGCTTCAGTTTTGGGGGTCATCGAGGAGGATCCTGTAAGAAGAAAGCCATCACACCGAGGTGAAATGGCAGGTCAGGAGGGAATCGAACCCCCAACCTACGGTTTTGGAGACCGTCGCTCTGCCAATTGAGCTACTGACCTGTAACGCTGTATCAGGCCGGCCATTATACCGGCCTGATCAAATAAATCAACTACTTATTCAATAATTTTTGCTACGACGCC
>NZ_JBICMS010000021.1:0-59036 GCF_043106615.1 Pseudomonas sp. CJQ_9
ATTCACCGTTGCCGCCACCACCGTATTCGTGGCTAAAGCCACTCCTACATTGGGCGGTGTACCCCGCCCGATGTAGGAGCGGGTTCACCCGCGAATGGGCCGGGCCTGCTGGCCAATGTCTTCTGGGTATTCACCGTTGCCGCCACCACCGTATTCGTGGCTAAAGCCACTCCTACATTGGGCGGTGTACCCCGCCCAATGTAGGAGCGGGTTCACCCGCGAAAGGGCCGGGTCTGCTGGCCAATATCTGCTGGGTATTCACCGTTGCCGCCACCACCGCATTCGTGGCTAAAGCCACTCCTACATTGGGCGGCGGCCGCCCTGGATCGGGGGGGTGGCCAATGGTGCACATGCTGAAACGGTTGGATCCGCACCCACCCCAACAAGGCAACTACGCTGGCTGGGCTACCATGAACGCGAGGACCAACACATGCACTACGCACACGCCCAGCACCTACGCCGCCACAGGGTTTCCCAGCCCGGCAGGTCGTACATGCTGACCACCGTCACGCACCAGCGCCGCCCTCTGTTCCACAACCTCATCCTCGCCAGGCTGGTCGTCAACCACCTGCGCCAAGCAGATCGGGAAAACAGCTGCGTCACCCTGGCATGGGTGGTCATGCCCGACCATGTGCACTGGCTCATTGAACTCAAACAGGTAACCCTGGCGACCTTGATGCGCCGCTTCAAATCCAGGTCCAGCCTTGCCTTGCGCAAGGCCGGGGTCACAGCCCTGCCCATCTGGCAGGCGGGCTACTGCGATCGCGCCATGCGCAAGGATGATGACCTGCTCACGGCCGCCCGTTACATCATCGCCAACCCGGTCAGGGCTGGCCTGGCTGCCCGTGTCGGCAACTACCCGCATTGGGATGCGATTTGGTTGTAGGCCTCAACCTCACCCCAACCGTGCCATCTCTTCCGCCACCACCGCCACGGTATGCCGTATCTGCGCTTCGGTATGCTCGCAAGACACAAAAAACCGCACCCGCGCCGAATGCTCCGGCACCGCCGGGTACAAGATCGGCTGGGCGTTGATGCCGCGTTCGAACAACGCGCTGGACAACCGCCCGGCCTTGAACGAACTGCCGGTAATCACCGGGATCACCGCCAGGCCAGTACTGGTCGCCGTGTCCAACCCCGCTTCCCGCGCCAGGCGCAGGAACAACTCGCCACGCGCCTGTACCTGCGCAACACGTTGGTGATCATCGGCCAGCAGCCGCAACGCCGCCAGGGCGGCGGCGGTCACCGCCGGGGGCATGCCCACGCTGTACAAAAAGCCCGGTGCCAGAAACTTCAGGTGCTCGATCAAGGCCGTGCTGCCGGCAATGTAACCACCGCAGCTGGCCAGGGTCTTGCTCAATGTCCCCATCCAGATATCAACATCATTGCCCGCCAGGCCAAAGTGCTCGCGAATGCCTTTGCCCGTCGCCCCCATCACCCCCAGCGAATGCGCTTCATCCACCATCAGGAAGACTTTGTGCTTGTGCTTGAGCTCGACGAAACGGGGCAATTCGGGGTAGTCGCCATCCATGCTGTAGATGCCTTCCACCACCACCAGCACCCGCTCGAAATGCTGGCGCTGCTCGCCCAGCAAACGGTCCAGCGCCTGCCAGTCGTTGTGGGCGAAACTCAGGCGGCGGGCGCCAGACAGCTGGATGCCCTGCAACACGCTGTTGTGGATCAGCTCGTCATGCACCACCAGGTCACGCGGGCCGAACAGGTAGCCGATGGTGGTGACATTGGTGGCGTGGCCACTGACCATCACCACCGCATCGTCCACCTCGTACAACCTCGCCAGTTCGCGCTCCAGCTCGCGGTGCAGCGGGCGGTCCCCCGACACCGGGCGGCTGGCCGACACCGAGGTGCCGTAGCGGTCGATGGCCACCTTGGCCGCTTCGGCCACGCTCGGGTGGCCGGAATAGCCCAGGTAGTTGTAGCTGGCAAAGTTGAGGTACTGCTGCTCGCCGATCTGCGTCTGAGCCCCCGCCGTGCCTTGGTGCAAGCGGAAGAACGGGTTGCTCAAGCCCAGGCGCATCGCCCCTTGCTGGATCACCCGCAGTTGCTGATACCCCGGGTGCAGGTCAAAGCGGTAATGCGCCTCTGGCACCTTCAAGGCTGCCTGCTGCACCTGCTCCAGAGTGGCGCCCTGCCCGCCATCGGCCGCCCCTTGGCGGCGGCGGGCAAGGGCTTGCTGGATCAGGCGTTGCTTGGCATCACCACCAAGGCCGGTCGGGGTTTTGGCTGTCATCTGGCACTCTTAATCAATCAAACGGTTGGGTGCCGCGTTGCGGTCAGCCAAGGCTGCGTTCAGCTGCGCTATCTCTTCGGCACTGTGCTCGCCGCCATGGCGGGCAAGCACGTTCTGCGCCAGTTGCTCTTCGCCGCTGGCCGCTTCACCGCGCAGCAGCTCCAGCAGGCGTACCGCCAGCTTGTCGATGCTGGAGTTGTCGCTCAGCTCCATCACCGGCAGGCGAATACCGAAACGCTCCTCCAAAGCCACCACCAGCTCCACACTCATCAGCGAATCGAGGCCCAGCTCCTGCAATGGCCGCTGGGCGTCGAGGCGGGCCGGTGGCAGGCGCAGAATCTCGCACACCTCGTGCTTGAGCATGTCGGCGAAGCGTTCGAGCAGTTCGGCATCGTCCAGTTCCGCCAGCATGCGCTGGATGTCCTCGCTGGTGCCTTCGTCCTCCTGGTCACCCCCATAGGCGCGGGCCAGCTCGGCAAAGCGTGGCGTGGCGGCACTCGGCAGGAAGCGCGCCAGCGCCTTGAAGTCCAGCTCCAGCACGCCGTGGCCGTTGTCGCCCGCCAGCAACATGGCTTCGAGCTGGGCCAGGGCCGCTTCGGCGCGCAACGCGGCGCCACCCATGCGGCTTTGCAGGGCGTCCTTGATCTGGCTGTTGCGCGCCAGGAAGCCGACATCGTCGATGGCGCCCCACAGCACCGCAGTGGCCGCCTGGCCCTTGGCCAAGCGGTGCCGCGCCAAGGCTTCAAGCCAGTGGTTGGCCGCCACATAGTTGGCCTGGCCGGGGTTGCCGAACAGCGTGGTGGCCGAGGAGAACATCACGAAGAAGTCCAGCGCCAGGCCCTGGGTCAGCTCATGCAGGTATTGCGCGCCCTTGGCCTTGGGCTCCAGCACGCGGCGCAGCTGCTCTGCGTCAAGGTTGCGGATCAGGCTGTCGTCGATCACGGTTGCTGCATGCACCAGGCCACGCAGTGGCCATGGGCTGGCAGCGATGCGGGCGAACACACCCTGCAGTTGCCCACGGTCGGTGATGTCGCAGGCCAGCGCCTGCACATCAACCCCTTGGGCTTGCCATTGCGCCAGCTGCGGCTGGGCTTCGGCGCTGGCCGGGCCGCGGCGGCCCAGCAGCACCAGGTGGCGTGCCCCCTTGTCGATCAGCCACTGCGCCGTGCGCAGGCCAAAGCCGCCAAGGCCACCGGTGACCAGGTAGCAGCCATCGGCCGCCAGCTGCATGGCAGGCGTTGGTTGCGTACGGGTGTCGACGGTCTGCTGAATCGGGTTCGCGTAGGTCACCACCACCTTGCCGATCTGCCGCGCCTGCTGCATGTAGCGGTAGGCCTCGACCACCTGGTTGGCGTCGAACTCGCGGAACGGCAACGGGTGCAGGATGCCTTGGGCAAACAGGCCCATCATTTCGGCAAAGAGCCGGCGGGTGAGCGCTGGCCGCTCGCTCATCAGCTGGTCGGCATCGATCCCGAAGTAGCTGATGTTGTTGCGGAACGGGCGCAGGCCGATGCGGGTGTTCTGATAGAAGTCGCGCTTGCCCAGTTCAAGGAAGCGGCCAAACGGTTTCAGCACCTGGAAGTTGCGGTTGATGGCCTCACCGGCCAGCGAATTCAGCACCACGTCCACGCCACGCCCAGCGGTGGCCGCCAGCACCTGGTCGGCATAGGCCAGCGAACGCGAGTCGTACACGTGGTCCACACCCAGCAGGCGCAGGAAGTCGCGTTTCTCGTCGCTGCCGGCAGTGGCATGGATTTCTGCCCCCAGCCACTTGGCGATCTGGATGGCAGCAATGCCCACACCACCGGCAGCGCCATGAATCAGCACTTTTTCGCCGGGCTCCAGGCGCGCCAGGTGGTGCAGCGCGTAGTACACGGTGAAGAAGGTACTAGGAATGGTCGCTGCTGCCTCGAACGACATCCCGTCTGGGATACGCGCCACGGCATTGGCGTTGGTCACCAAGCGGTTGGCAAAGCTGCAGGGGCCAAAGCCCACTACCCGGTCACCCGGGGCGAAATCGCCCACCACATCGGCACCCTTGCCTTGCACCACACCGGCAAACTCAAAGCCCAGGGTGGGGCCGGAGAAACCGTTCTCGATGGCTTCGTCCGACAACAGGCCAAGGGCGAACATCACGTCGCGGAAGTTGAGGCCGGTGGCACGTACGGCGATATCCAGCTCGTCTGCCGCTGGCTGGCGTGGCTCGCGCACTTCCCAGCGCAGGTTGCGCAACTGGCCAGGCAGGTCGAAGCCCAGGCAAATCCACTGCCCCTGGTTGCCACTGCTGCGCGGCTGGTCGGCCAACACCCGCAGGCGCGGCACATAGCGACGGCCTTGGGCATCCAGGGCCAACTCGGTTTCGCTGTCGGCATGCAGCAACGCCGGGAGCGCCAACTCGACCGCTGCAGCGTGTGCCAGGTCAAGCAAGCGAATACGGCAGGTGGGCGACTCGTTGGCCAAGGTACGGCCAAAGCCCCACAGCGCGGCATCGGCGATGCCCGCCAGGTCGGTGGCAGTGTCGGCACCGTACAGGTGCTCGGCGGCCCCGCGGCTGAACAGCCAGCATTGGGGCGCAATGCCCAGCGACTCACAGGCCTGTACCAGGTCGGCGGCCAGCATGCAGCGCGCCGCCTGGCCATCCAGCCCGGTACCGCCGTCGAAGCCAGCCAGGTGCAGCACGTGCTCCGGGGCCTGGCCCAGGGCGCCAAGCTGGGCAGCCAGGGCCTGGGCATCCCCCGGCAGCAGCAGGTCGACCTGCTGGCCGTGGGCGCGCAATTGCTCGGCCAGGCTCAGCGCCGCGGCCTGCCCTGCTTCGGCAAGCAACGCCCAGCGCTGCATGCTGATGGCGGCTGCGGCTGTGGCTGCGGCCGGTTTGTCGGCCAACAGCAGGTAGCTGCCACAGGCGCTGCCCGGCATGGCCTCGAGTGTTTGTAGCGCAGCCAGGCCATGACGCTGCAGTTCATGGCGCCAGAACGCCGGGGCTTGCTGCCGGGACAGGGCCTGTTGCGGGCCGGCCAACCACCAAGCGGGCTGGGCACCGAAGACAAAGTCGACCCAACGGGCCGGGTGCTGGCCCAGCAGGGCCAGCTGGCCGTGCGGGTTGAGCTGGCCACAGGCCAGGCGCAAGGCATCGCCAACCGCGCCCAGTGCACCCAGGTCGGTAGGCACCAACACCCAGTCGAAACTGCCTGCCTCGGCCAATTGCTCCAGGCCCAGTACCTGCAGCGCCGGGCAATCGTCACCCAGGCGCTGCTCAAGCTCGGGCTCGGCTACGCAATAGGTGTAATCGAGGCGGTCGAAATCCAGGCCGGCGTACAGCAGTTCGGCGAACGAGGCACCGCCAAAGCCGATTTCCAGCACGCGCAGGCGCTGGCCGGCTGGCAACTGTGCCAGGCGCTCGGCCAGGGTCTGGCGAATGCCGTTGAGCACGCGCTGCTGCCCCGCCGCCCCCAGCACCAGGCGCGCCAGGTTGGCAGCGCTGGTTTCCCGCGGCTGCAGGGTATCGAACAGCGCGCTGCCGTCGAGCAAGGCCGGCAGGTGGCGGCCAACACGGCCCACGGTATGGATGATCTGGAAGTACTCGGGGTAGCTCTGGAACAGCTCTTGCCAGATAGCCTCCGAGGCCGGGCGCTCACCCAGGTCGGCCAGTTGCCAGCCGCCGTCGGCATTGTGCAACAGGCTGCCGTCCTGCTCGGCGTGGCGCAGCAAGGTGGCCAGGTAGTCACCCTGGCCCTGCGACCACAGCGCCACCTGTTCGGCGCTCAGGCAACCACCCGCTTGCTCCACCACGTCCAGCACGAAGCTGCTGCACAGCACGTCCAGCAGCGGCTCTACTTCATTCAGGTAGCGCGCTTGCGCCGGCTCGTAGGCGAGGCTGTGCAGGGCCTCGGCCAATGGCGTGGTCGACACGGCCAGGCGCTGCAACGGCACGACCTTGCCCGGCGCCGCCAGGCCCACATGGCCCATGCGCTTGATGTCGCCAGCACGATCGTATTGCAGGCGTACGGCACGCATGCGCGCATCCTTGATCGCCACCACGGCCGTGCCGCTGGCATCGAACAGGGTGAAATCGACCAGCAGCGAGTGCGCAGTGCGTTTGCGCTGGCGTACTTCGGCCAGCACCGGCACGCCGCCGGCGTTGGTGAAGGCAATACGCCCCAGCTTGACCGGGATGAAGGCCAGGCCATCATTGCGGCCCGGGCGGCTGGCCAGCAGCTCGGTAATCAGCTGGAATGCACCGTCCAGCAGTGCCGGGTGCAGGTGCAGGCTGGCCAGCTCGTGTTCGATGGCCGGCGGCACGGTCAACTGCGCCAGTACCCGCTCGGGCTCCACCCAGGCGGCGGCTACCGTCTGGTAGGCGGGGCCGTAGTTCAGGCCGACCGCGCAGGTCATGGCCAGGTGCTGCTCGCGGGTGAAATCGGCCGGGCGCGCCGGCAGTGCCGGGGCGCGGGCGTCCAGCAGCACACCACGCGCTTCGCCCGGCAGGCGGGCGACCACGTGCTGCACCCACTCTTCGCGGTGCATCAACGTGCGCGAGCTGATACGCAAGGTGCCATCGGCCTCTTCGACCTGCACGCGCACCTTCTTGCTGCTGTCGCTGCTCAACAGCAGCGGGTTATGAATTTCCAGCTCTTCGATATCAACGAACTCGCCCGGCTGGTGCAGTTGCGCTACCGCTAGGGCCAGCTCGGTAAAGCCTGCCCCCGGGAACAGTACCGACTCACCGACCTTGTGGTCGGCCAGGGTCGGGTACTGCTGGGTATCCAGGCGGTTTTCCCAGGTCAGCGCCCGGTCGGGTACCGGGTAGCCGAGCAGCGGGTGTACGCGTTCGTGGGTCAGTTGGCCATTGGCCTCGGCACTCACGGGCAAGCTGAAGTGGTCATGCTGCCAGGCGTAGTTGGGCAGGCGCAGCGGGCGCCCGGCCACCGGGAAGCGCACCGGCCATTGTGGCTCCACAGCGGCGATCAGCAGGCGCGCGACGGTCCGCTCCAGCAGCAGCGGGCTGTGGTCGTTGCGTTTGAGGGTGGCCACCACCTGCCCGGCTTGGTCGCATTCGTTCAGCACGTCACTGACGTAGCTGCGCAGGATGGCGTGCGGGCCCACTTCAACGAACAGGTTCAGGCCGCTGCGTACCAGCGCGGCCAGCGCGCCCTGGAACAGCACCGGGAAACGAATGTTCTGCCACCAGTACTGGCTGTCCAGGCGCTCGCCGGCCAGCTGGCCGCCGACCACGGTGGAGTAGAACGGCGTGTGCGTTGCACGCGGCTGAATGTGCGCCAGGTCCGCGATAACGGCCTGCTCGATGGGGTTCATCGCCGGCGAGTGGAAGGCGTAGTCCAGGTCCAGGCGGCGGGCGAACACCTGGCGCTCGGCCAGGTCCGCTTCCAGCACCGCCAGGGCGTCTACGTCACCCGCCACGGTGGCGCCACGGGCGCTGTTCTCGCCAGCCACCACCAGGCGGCCGTCCAGCTTCAGTTCACCGATCAGCTGGGCCGTGGCCTCGCCGGGCAGGCCGACCGCAGTCATCTGCCCGGTGCCCCGGGTCAGCCCTTGCAGGCGGCTGCGGTGGTAGATGACCTGGGTGGCGTCTTCCAGGCTAAGCGCGCCGCTGGCCCAGGCCGCGGCCACTTCACCCACGCTGTGGCCAACCACCGCCACCGGCGTGATGCCTTCGGCCGCCAGCACCTTGGTAACCGCCACTTGCAGGGCAAAAAGCGCCGGCTGGGCAATTTCGGTACGGGCGTAGCGGCCTTCGCCGTTTTCCCCCAACAGCTCGGCGCGCAACGAATAGCCGGCCAAGGGCTGGAACAGCGCGTCCACTTCGGCCACTGCCGCAGCAAACAGCGGCTGGTCGAGCATTGCCCGGCCCATGCCCTGCCATTGCGAACCGTTACCGGAGTAGACGAACACCGGCGCCGAGGCGCCATCCAGCGCCTGGCCGGCTTCCAGTACCGCGCTCAACTCGCTGAGTGAAGGGTCCTGGGCGTAGTCGTCCAGCGCCTGGGCGGCTTCGGCCGCATTGTCGCTGACCAGCAGCAGGCGGTGGTTATGGGCGTCGCGGCGGTACATGGCCTGGTAGGCGACATCGTAATAGTCGACCTGTGGCTGCCCGGCCAGGTAGGCGGCAAAGCGCTCTGCCGTGGCCCGCAGCCCTTCTTCGCTCTTGGCGCTGAGCAACAACGGCACCCGCTGGCCGCTGGCCGCAGCTACAGCAGGCGGCTGCGGTTCAGGGCTTTGCAGAATGACGTGGGCGTTGGCCCCGCCAAAGCCGAACGAGTTCACACCCACGGTCAGCTGGCCTTCGGCCTTCAACGGCAACGGCTCGGTAACCACCTGCAGGTTGAGGTCGGCAAAGGCGATGTTCGGGTTCAATGCCTGCACGCCAATGGTGGCCGGCACGGTGCGCTCGCTCAGGCAGTTCAGCGCTTTCATAAGGCCGGCCGCGCCGGAAGCGGCTTCCAGGTGGCCGAGGTTGCTTTTTACCGAACCGATCGGCAGCGGGTTGCCGGCGCCACGCGCCTGGCCCAGTGCCTCGCCGATGGCACGGGTTTCGATCGGGTCCCCAACGGCAGTACCGGTGCCGTGTGCTTCCAGGTAATCGAGTTGCTCGGGGGCGATGCCGGCCTGGGCGTAGGCGCGCTTGAGCAAGGCTGCCTGGGCTTCGGCATTGGGCAGGGTCAGGCTGGACTTGCGCCCGTCGGTGTTCACTGCGCTGGCCGCTACCACCGCCAAAATGGTGTTGCCGTCGGCCACCGCCTGGTCGTAGTCCTTGAGCAGGAACAGCCCGCCCCCTTCGGAGCGCGCGTAGCCGTCGCCGTTTTCGTCGAACGACTGGCAGCGGCCGGTGCGCGACAGCATGGTGGCCTTGGCGAAGATCATGAAGCCGAACGGGTGCATGTGCAGGCTGATGCCGCCGGTTACAGCCTGGTCGACATCGCCGCTGAGAATCGCCTGGCAGGCCTGGTGGAAGGCCACCAGCGACGACGAACACGCCGTGTCAATCGCCATGCTCGGCCCACGTAGGTCGTAGAAAAACGACAAACGGTTGGCCGCGATGCTCATGGTATTGCCGGTGGCCGTGGCGCCATCGATGGACGAGAGGTCTTCGAGCAGGCGGTAGGACTGCTCGACACCCGCAATGCCCAGGTACACGCCGCAGTTGCTGCCGCGCAGGCTGGAGGGCTTGATGCCGGCGTTTTCGAAGGTTTCCCAGCACATTTCCAGCAGCATGCGCTGCTGCGGGTCCATCATCGCGGCTTCGCGGGGCGAAATACTGAAGAAGCTGGCGTCGAACCCACTGATATCGCCCAGCGTGCCGGAAGCGAAGGTATAGCTGCTTGCGGGGCTGGCCTTGTCCGGGTGCAGGAACTCGCGCTTGTCCCAGCGCGACGGGTCGACCTGTGTCACCAGGTCACGGCCTTGCATCAGGTTTTGCCAGAAGCCGGCATTGGAAGAGCCAGGGAAGCGGTACGCACTGCCAACGATTGCAACCTTTCTACGCTTGATCAAAACCTATTCCTTCAAATCTCATCGGGCAGCGTCCCATCCGCTGGACAGCCGGCATGCCTGGCCGGGCCATGAAACGGGCCGGCGTTGTATGTCACTGATGATTGTCTGGTTACCTGAAGCAGCATGCACGCGGGGGGCGCAAGACGATTGGTCTGAGCTGGCGTGCGAATGTCCAGATTTGTGTGTGCGGATGATACGCGGGTTGCGGGGGGGCGAAAACCCTGAGGGAATGAAACGGGGCGCATGGCAAGCCGTGCACCCCGTAGAGTTTCCCCGCTCAGCAGGCAAAGCCCGCCGCTGTTAGCGATGCTCAGTAAATCGTATCGCGGATCAGGCGCTGAAGGTATTGACCGTAGCCGTTCTTGGCCAACGGTGCAGCCAACTGCTCCAACTGCTGGGCATCAATCCAGCCCTGACGGAACGCTACCTCTTCCGGGCATGCCACTTTCAGGCCCTGGCGGCGCTCGATGGTGGCGATGTAACCACTGGCTTCGAGCAATGAGTCATGCGTGCCAGTGTCCAGCCAGGCATAACCGCGGCCCATTATTTCCACCGACAAACGGCTCTGTTCCAGGTAAACACGATTGAGGTCGGTGATCTCAAGCTCACCCCGCGGCGACGGCTTGATGCCTTTGGCAATTTCGACCACGTCTTTGTCGTAGAAGTACAAACCGGTCACGGCATAGCTGGATTTTGGCTTGGCGGGCTTCTCTTCCAGGCTGACCGCTTTACCCTGACTGTCGAACTCGACTACGCCGTAACGTTCTGGATCTTGAACGTGGTAAGCGAACACGCTGGCACCGTCGCTACGCTGCATGGCATTACCCAGCAAGGCTTGGAAGTCGTGGCCGTAATAGATGTTGTCACCCAGCACCAGGGCCGACAGGTCATTGCCAATGAACGACTCGCCGATCAGGAACGCCTGCGCCAAACCATCAGGTGAGGCCTGTACGGCGTAGGTGATATTGATGCCCCAGCGGTGACCGTCACCCAGCAACTGCTCGAATCGCGGGGTGTCTTGCGGCGTGGAAATGATCAGGATATCGCGAATACCCGCCAGCATCAGCGTGCTTAGCGGGTAGTAGATCATCGGCTTGTCATACACCGGCAACAGCTGTTTGGAAATCGCCAGAGTCGCTGGGTGCAGTCGGGTACCCGAGCCACCCGCCAAAATAATGCCTTTACGGTTCATGGTAGTCATTTCTCGTAGATTTCCGTGAGCATGCGGGCCACTCCCTGGCGCCAGTCTGGCAGGGTCAGGGCAAAGGCTTTCTGCAGTTTGGTGGTGTCCAGCCGCGAGTTGGCCGGCCGCTTGGCCGGTGTTGGGTAGGCAGCGGTGGCCAGCGGGTTGACCTGTTCGGCGTGGGCTTTCAATGGCACACCCTGTGCTGCAGCCTGCTCCAGCACAAAGCGGGCAAATCGACACCAAGTGGTCTCGCCGCCGGCCGCCAAGTGATAAACCCCAGCCAGCGCGGGGTTGGCGCGGGTCGCGGTAATAGCATGCGCGGTAATGTCCGCAATCAGATCGGCGCCGGTCGGCGCACCGTACTGGTCATCGATTACCCCCAGGCTCTCGCGCTCGCCCGCCAGCCGCAACATGGTCTTGGCGAAGTTGTTGCCGCGCGCCGCATACACCCAGCAGGTCCGGAAAACCAGGTAATGGCAGCCGGCATCCAGGATGGCTTGCTCGCCAGCCAGCTTGCTCTGGCCATAGACGTTCAGCGGGCCGACAGCATCCTCTTCACGCCAAGGCGCGCTGCCCTCCCCCGGGAACACATAGTCGGTCGAATAGTGCACCAGCAGCGCGCCACACTCGGCAGCGGCCCGAGCCAACACGCCAACGGCCTGGGCATTGACCTTGAAGGCCTGGTCGCGCTCGGTTTCGGCCTTGTCTACGGCGGTATAGGCAGCCGCATTGACGATGACATCAGGAGCGAAGGTAATTACGGTCTCGGCCAAACCCGACAGGTTGGCCAGATCGCCACAATGGCTCTGGCTTCGGGAGTTCAGTGCCAGCACGTCGCCCAATGGCGCCAGGCTACGCTGCAATTCCCAACCTACCTGGCCATCCTTGCCCAGAAGCAGAATCTTCATTCCGAGCGCCCTGCGTAGTTCTTCTCGACCCAGTCACGGTAACTGCCGGACTGAACGTTCTGCACCCAGTCCTGATTGTCGAGATACCACTCTACGGTTTTGCGAATGCCGGTTTCAAAGGTTTCCGCCGGTTTCCAGCCCAGCTCACGCTCCAGCTTGCGCGCATCAATGGCGTAGCGGCGGTCGTGGCCAGGGCGGTCGGTGACGTAGGCGATCTGTTCAGCATAAGGTTTACCGTCTTCACGGGGGCGCAGTTCGTCCAGCAATGCGCAAACGCGGTTGACGATTTCCAAATTGGGCTTCTCGTTCCAGCCGCCGACGTTGTAAACCTCGCCGGTTTGGCCAGCTTCCAGTACGCGCCGGATGGCGCTGCAGTGGTCTTTCACATACAGCCAGTCACGGATCTGCTGGCCATCGCCATACACCGGCAGCGGTTTACCGGCCAAAGCATTGACGATCATCAGCGGGATGAGCTTTTCCGGGAAATGATACGGGCCATAGTTGTTCGAGCAGTTGGTGGTCAGCACCGGCAGGCCGTAGGTGTGGTGGTAGGAGCGCACCAGGTGGTCGCTGGCGGCCTTGCTGGCGGAGTACGGGCTGTTGGGCTGGTACTGGTGGTTCTCCGTAAAGGCTGGTTCGTCGGCAGCCAGCGAACCGTATACTTCGTCGGTGGACACGTGCAGGAAGCGGAACGCCTGGCGTGCCGGTTCTGCCAAGGCGCCCCAGTAGGCGCGTACGGACTCCAGCAGGCGGAAAGTGCCGACGATGTTGGTTTCGATGAAATCTTCCGGGCCGTGGATCGAACGGTCGACGTGTGATTCGGCGGCGAAGTTGACGATGGCGCGTGGTTGATGTTCTTTGAGCAGACGTGCTACCAGTTCGGAGTCACCAATGTCGCCATGCACGAAGATGTGGCGCTCGTCACCTTGCAGGCTGCTCAGGGTTTGCAGGTTGCCAGCATAGGTGAGTTTGTCGAGGTTGACCACGGGTTCATCGCTACTGGCCAGCCAGTCCAGCACGAAATTCGCGCCAATGAAACCTGCACCACCAGTTACCAGAATAGTCATCGTTCAGTTCTTCCTATTTCCCGCATTCAAACTTCGCAACGTTGGAAGTTCATGTTGGCGCTCCTTTTGCCGGCAACGCCTCTTCTGTTTGTAGTTAAAGCGCTCAGGGCTCCAGCCGCCGGCGCTGGTACAGCCAATCGACAATATCCCCGCCTGGCACGTAACCGCTCACAGTTTCACGCAACAACTGACGTACGGTGGCGAAGTCGTCAACCGCAGTCGCCGTACGCAGAGCATCCAGGCGTTGCTTCAGCACGTCCCATGGCAGATAGTCTTCGTTGGCGCTCATGATCATGGGGTGGCGCGTGGCAATCACGTTGTCGCCGATCAGCAGCTCTTCATAAAGCTTCTCTCCAGGGCGCAAACCAGTAAAATTGATAGCAATTTCGCCCTGCGGGTTGCGCTCGGAGCGGATGCTGAAACCGGACAGGTGGATCATCTTTTCCGCCAGTTCCACAATCTTCACCGGCTCCCCCATGTCCAGCACGAAAACATCGCCACCCTGCCCCATGGAGCCCGCCTGAATCACCAACTGCGCTGCCTCCGGGATGGTCATAAAGTAGCGGGTAATTTTCGGGTGGGTCACGGTCAGAGGCCCGCCCGCCTGGATCTGTTTGTGGAACAGCGGAATCACGGAACCAGACGAGCCCAGCACATTGCCGAAGCGCACCATGGTAAAGCGGGTCTTGTTCACCTGCGACACATTGCTGGTGTCGCCCATCAGCACTGGCGCCAATTCGCGGCTCAGCGCTTGCAGCACCATCTCAGCCAGGCGCTTGGTACTGCCCATCACATTGGTAGGGCGAACTGCCTTGTCGGTGGAAATCAGTACGAAGTTCGCCACCCCGGCCTGCAACGCGGCTTGGGCGGTGTACAGAGTGCCAAACACGTTATTCGACAGGCCCTCTGCAATGTTGTGCTCGACTATCGGCACGTGCTTGTAGGCGGCAGCGTGATACACCGTATCTACCTGCCAGGCGCGCATCACGTCCAGCATCTTCGCTTGGTCGCGTACCGAGCCAAGGATGGGGATCAACTGCACGGACAGGCCTTCGCGCGCGATGCGTTGCTCCAGTTCGCCCGCAATTGTGTACAGATTGAATTCACTGTGTTCGTATAAAATCAGGGTACTCGGTGTCTGCCCAAGAATCTGGCGGCACAACTCCGAGCCGATGGACCCTCCGGCTCCGGTCACCATTACTGCTTGGTCGATGATGCAGTGCTGCAAAAGGTCGGCTTGAGCAGGCACCGCGTCACGCCCCAGTAAGTCAGCGACGTCCACTTCCTGAATGTCATCCACCTTGACCCGGCCGCTGGCCAGGTCCATGAAGCCAGGTACACTGCGCACGTGCAGAGGGTACCCCTCCAGCAAATTGAGAATTTCACGGCGGCGACTGCGGCTTACGGACGGCAGCGCCAGCAGGATTTCTGCCGCAGCCGTATCGTCGATCATGCGTTGTATTTGGCCTGGTTGATACACCTGTAGGCCGGCAATCACGCGATCAGTAATGCTGACATCATCATCGATGAATGCTACCGGGCGCATGACCTTACCCATGCGCAGTGCCGCTACAAGCTGGTTACCGGCTGCGCCGGCACCGTAGATAGCTACTCGCGGTAGGCCGTCATCGCGGTTGGCGAAAGGCACGTGCTGTACGGCAGTGGTAAACCAGTCACCGAGAAAGTACTGGCGCATGGCCAGGCGCAGGCCACCGACCATTATCAGGCTCAACCACCAGTAGTTGAAGGTGATTGATCGTGGCACTACGTTCTGGTGGTTGCTGGCCCAGTAGATGATGAAACCCTGAATCAGCGCCGAAAGGGTCACAGCTTTGATGATAGCGATCAGTGCGTCGTTGCCGAAATAGCGCATCACCGCCCGGTACAGGCCAAAACGGATGAATAGCGGAATGGAGATGATCGGCGCGGTGACGAACAGCCAAGTGTGGTCGAGGACAGGATTGGCCAAGTCATCGATGCCCAAGCGCACGACAAATGCAAGCCACAGGGCAAACCACACAAGAATGACATCTGTGGCGACCTGAATCAGCCGCTTTTGGCGTCGAGGTAGGCCAAGAAGTCTTGCACGCAGCTTATCCATAAAACCTCTGAGTACTTTCCCAAGTGACATTCAATACGACCTTCTCACTATCACCTTAGCTAGCGTTCCAGCCCCTTGGCGTGCAAAAACAGCATTAACCCTTGACAGACAGTTGATGCCCGGTTTTTTTACACACCGACCGGCACCTGCACCGCACGCTGAGCGACGGCCAGAGAGGATGAGTGCGAACAACTCAAAGCCAGCCGGACCGCCCCCCATAATGCGTCGCGAACTAGCAAACAGGGTTGCGGGAGGCTCCTTACGCAGATTTTTTGGACCCGCGAGGTTTCATTTCCGAACGAACGGTCGCGCAGGAACACCGACCACGGTGGCATCATCAGGTACGTCGCAAACTACGGCAGCGCCAGCCCCGACCGTAGCCCTGCAACCAATTTTGACCATTTGTCTTACCACGGCACCGATACCAATCCAACTGCTGGTACCAACGATGACACCACCCGCAAGGCGGGCCCCAGGGCTCAGGTGCACATAGCCACCGATCTCGCAGTCATGATCGACACTGCTTCCAGTATTAATGATGGCACCAGGGCCGACGGTGGTGAACGCATTGACCACGGCACCAGCAAATACCACCGTACCACTACCCAGTGACGCGTGCCGACTCACTACTGCGCCAGGGTGTATCAAAACGGGCACGCGCGCTCCGCATTTTTGCAACTCCAGCAACTTCTCCGCACGCGCGGCATTGTTACCTATAGCAACCACCACGCCTTGATAATTTTCGAGCAGCTCAAGCAACTGAGCACCGCTTCCCATCACAGTCCATGCACCATTGCGTTTCAGGTCAGGCCAACAATCGTCAAAAAAGTCGATTTTGTGCCAACCGCACAATTCGGCCAGGTCAGCCACAACTTTGCCATGGCCACTTGCTCCAAGGATTGCAAGGGCTTTCATTTATGTGAACCGGTGAATTTTGACATGGTGGCCTGCCCTTCAGCCGAGATCCCGTCCCGTACAAGAACCTTTTTAATGGTCAGTAACAGAATCTTAAAATCCAACAGCATTGAACGATTGTCGACGTACCACACATCAAGCGTAAATTTTTCTTCCCATGAAAGCGCATTGCGGCCGTTGACCTGTGCCCAACCTGTCACGCCTGGGCGAACAGCATGACGACGATATTGTTCTTGACTGTATAACGGCAGATATTCCATAAGCAGAGGCCTAGGCCCTACCAAACTCATGTCTCCCTTCAACACATTCCATAACTCAGGCAACTCATCCAGACTAGACGCACGCAAAAAGCTGCCAAATGGCGTCATGCGCTTGTCGTCTGGCAAGGGCGCCCCATGTTCATCCACCGCATCACGCATGGAACGAAACTTAATCATTTTGAAAGGTTTGCCATTCATCCCCGGTCGCACTTGACGAAATAGCACCGGCGCCCCCAACTTGTAGCGAATACACACTGCGAGCACGAGCATCACCGGACTTAAAATCAAAAGACCAAACAGCGAAGCTACTATATCGACTATGCGTTTTACCATGACTCTACGCACTCCCGCGCCATTAATCAAAGCAAGTAACAATGGATAAAGGCTTGCCCAACTTGTCTTTTTCCGAGAGCACAGGCAGGGCCTCCAGCGGCCAGTCAACTGCGATCTCAGGATCGTCCCATGCCACGCACTGCTCGGATGCCGGCGCATAGTAATCAGTGGTCTTGTATAAAAATTCTGCACGCTCTGACAGCACCAGGAAACCATGGGCAAACCCCTCAGGAACCCACATCTGGCGCTTGTTTTCCTCAGACAATACGGCACCTACCCATCGACCGAAGGTCGGCGAGGAACGCCGAACATCCACAGCAACGTCGAACACCTCACCCGATACCACTCGCACCAACTTTCCTTGCGGCTGGTTTAATTGGTAATGCAAGCCGCGCAACACATGACGACTCGATTTTGAATGATTGTCCTGAACAAAGTTCACCGTTCTACCTACGGCGTCTTCAAATACCCGCTGATTAAAACTTTCGAAGAAAAAACCTCGTGCATCGCCAAACACTTTTGGCTCAAACAAAATAACTTCAGGTATTGCCAGAGGTGTCGACTTCATCCTATTACCTTTTCATCTAGAAATCTGCGCCACTGTGCAGCCGCGGCAACAACGTGAATAACATTCTGTAGCCACTGCAGACTAGGCAGCCGCGTGCTCCATGACTTCGCGCAGTACTTCACACGTTTTTTGTATTTCTGACTCGGTGAGTGTTGGATGTACGAGGAACATAAGGCTGGTCTCGCCAAGTTCTTTAGCAACAGCCAGACGCTGCGCTGGAGCCCAGCCCGTGCCTTCGAATGCTTTTTCCAGATAAACCTCAGAACATGATCCAGAAAATGCAGGTACACCGCGCTTGTTGATTTCCAGCAAGATTCGGTCGCGGTCCCATCCCGTTGCCAGCTTTTCTGGCTCCACAAAAACGTAGCATTTATAAGCGGCATGCTCACAGTTCTCTGGCACCAGCGGGACCCTCAAGGCTGGCAAGCCACTCGCGCACGCCCAAATCTGACTGGCATTGTGTTGGCGGCTCTTATGCCACTCTGGCATCAACCCCAACTGGATGGAACCAATCACCGCTTGCATTTCCATCATTCGCCAGTTCGTGCCAAAACTCTCATGTAACCAGCGGAAACCCGGCGCATGCTGCCGCTCGTACACAGCATCCCAGCTCTTTCCATGATCCTTGAACGCCCACATGCTTTTCCAGAGTTCGGGATCATTGGTGGTAACCATTCCACCCTCACCACCTGTGGTCATAATTTTGTCCTGACAGAAGGACCAGGCGCCTACATGGCCAATTGATCCCACCGCGCGGTCTTTATAGCGTGCGCCGTGTGCTTGGGCACAATCCTCGATGACTTTCAAATTATGAGCAGTGGCAAGCATCATGATGGGGTCCATGTCGCATGGCCAACCTGCAAGATGGACGCAGATCACTGCGCGGGTGCGTGGACTCAAGACCTTACTGATCGTGTCAGCCGTAATGTTTTGCGAATCACGGTCAATCTCAGCGAAAACCGGAACAGCCCCGGCATTCACAATGCTGGAAACAGATGCTAGAAACGTACGCGGGGTAACCACCACCTCATCTCCGGCACCGATACCCAAGGCCTTGAGGGCCAAGTCGAGCGCGACGGTACCATTGGTGACAGCCACCGCGTGGGCGCAGCCGGTGTAAGCTGCAAAGGCATGCTCAAATTTTCGTCCTTCTTCCCCCGTCCAATAGTTGACTCGGTTGGACAGCAAGACATCCCTTACTGCATTAGCTTCAACAGCTGTAAATGAGGGCCAGGGGGAAAAAGGAGAATTCAGCACAATATGCACCTATTTAGCGGGTTAGCGGGCAGTGGTAGAGCGGAGTCGCCGTCAGATGGCGGACCCGCAGAATAAATATTTGAAACCGCGATGCAAGCTTCAGTTAACGCGCGACCAGCCCAATAGTGGGCTGTACGCATATGATTCACCCGGCGCGGACCCAGGAGGTGATACCCATTTCGGCCAGCATGACTGCGTTTACCGAGTGTACGTCATATCGATCCGCGGCAATCTCCCTAGACCGACGCCCCATGCGTGATGCCAGGCCAGGCTCTACCACAAACCGCGTCATAGCCTCAACCAATTGCTCTACGCTTTTCACTTCCACCAGCATGCCATTGTCTCCCGGCCTCACCGTCTCACGACAGCCCGGGGCATCGGTGGTTATGATAGGTCGACCCATTGCCATGGCTTCAAGCACCGTTCGCGGAGTACCTTCTCGATAGGACGGCAATACATACACACTACAATCTCCGATCGCGGGACGAACATCACTCAAACGCCCCAGGTACTGTACGGTACCCTCGGCTATCCAACTATCGAGCTCGTGCTGAGAAATAGCGTCCGGATTCTCGTCAATCCAACCTACCAACGAAAAGCTAGCCTGCGGATGGTGTCGCCGGACTTGCTGAGCAGCAGCGGCATATTCGCGTACACCCTTATCCCCTAGCAGTCGAGCGATCATCAAAAAGCGTGGAGCTTGCGGTAAAGGCATCACTGCAAACGATGCTACGTCGACGCCGGATCCGTTCACAACGCAAGATGGCACCCGATCGGGGATAAGATTCAACGAGCGAAACAGAGCTTCGTCGTCCGGGTTTTGAAAAAACACTTTATGTGTGCAACGAAGGGCTGTCGCGTAGAGGGTTTGCACCACTCTGCGCACCAAACCACGCTTGCCTTCCTGCTCCGACTGTTGAAAGGCATAACCCAGCCCTGTGATCAGAGCAAAGCGTCGTGGAACTCTCGCCAGCCAAGCGGCCATCGCCCCATAGACTACCGGCTTCACGGTATACCCCATCGCATAGGTAGGACGAAGGAGGCGCATCAGACGCCAAAGCTGCAGCAACGAGCGAAGGTCTGCCAGAGGATTCAAGCCAACGCGCTGAAGTGCGATGTCATGCACAGTAACACCTCTGGATTCCAGCGCTGCCCGCACCTTGGTCCCCTGACCGAGATCAGGTGCCGCAACATGTACCTGCATACCACTCGCACGTAGCGCGTCGAGTAGCGGCCCGCGAAAATTAAGCAGAGAGTCTGGGTGACTCGCGATCAAGAGAAATTTTTGCATTTTAGTGCTCTGAGTACCATGCCTGGAACATAAGAATATTCCACAGATGGTGCTGCCAGTTCCGACGCCCGCTCAAGTGCTCGTTCCACATCTGAACAACCGGTTCAGGATGGAAAATGCCCTCTTGGCGCAAGCGCAAAGGGTCGAGCTGCGCTGCAGCCCACTCCCGTAGAGGACCTCTGAGCCAACTGTCGAGGGGTAAGCCGAAGCCTTGCTTAGGACGCTCGATCAGTTCACGTGGCACATGCCGGTAGAGAACCTCGCGCAGCACGCGCTTACCCTGCCCCTCATTAATCTTGTACTCAAGAGGCAATGACCACGCCAGTTCAACAACCCCTGGGTCAAGCATCGGCACACGACTTTCAAGACTGACGGCCATAGAGGCGCGATCTACTTTGACCAGAATGTCATCGGTCATATAAGTCTGGGCATCCATCGCCATCATGGTATGCGCGAAATGATCAGTTGTCGGCCACTGTGCGCTGGAGCTGAGCAATGTCTCAGGCTCCACAGCACCGATGATCAGGCTGGATGGATCCTGCCAATGACTGGTCAGATTACGGAAAAAATCTCTTTGATCCACCAAACCGAGTAAGCCTGCCAACTTGTGCGCCTTATCACCCGGAGTGGCGATCTGGAAGCGAGGTGGAATGACTGGCTTCAGCATCCCATAAACCTGATCCCACCTTGTGGGCGATAGCGACCGCAAGGCTAAAGAAGCACCCTTGCGTGCGACCGCAGGCAGCCGCGACAGCCTACTCCAGACCTTGTTTCCCATCAGGTACCGGTTGTATCCACCAAACAGCTCGTCTCCGCCATCACCGCTCAAGGCCACCCTTACATGCTCACTGGCCAGCTGGCTGACCAGGAAAGTAGGAATCTGTGAACTGTCGCTGAACGGTTCACAATAGATGGAGGCAAGCCGCGGAATGACCGCCTGGGCATCGCTTGGAGTTACGTACAACTCGGTGTGGTCCGTACCCAAATGACGCGCGACTTCCTTAGCATGCCCCGCCTCGTTGTAGGCTGCCTCACCAAACCCGATAGTGAAAGTACGGACCGGCTGACGACTCTGCGCCTGCATCAGTGCGACGATGGTACTACTATCCACCCCGCCGCTAAGGAACGCCCCCAGAGGAACATCGGACAACATCTGCTTACCGACCGTCGACAACAACTGACGCTCAAGCAATTCTGTCGCGTCTTCAAAGGAGCCTTGAAACGGGTTCCGAAGCCCTTGTTCGACCACATCGTTGAGCGACCAGTACGAGACGGCACAGGCATTTCGAGCCGCATCAGGCTGCCCCAGCGGAAACTTGATAACGTGACCGGCGCGCAGCTTATGGATACCTTTGTAGATACTGTATGGCGCAGGGATGCAGTTGTGCCGCAAAAGCAACGTCAACGCGCTCCTGTCAATCTCCCTGGTCGCCGCCGGATGGCATTTCAACGCCTTGAGTTCGGATCCGAACAGCAAGCTCCTGCCCTGCCAGCCGTAATACAACGGCTTCTCACCAAAGCGATCACGCGCCAAGCTCAGCGTCTGTTCCAGTCGATCCCAAAGCGCGATAGCAAACATACCCACGGCCTGCTGCAAGGTGCTTTCCAGGCCCCACGCCGAGATGCCGGCAAGCAGAGTCTCTGTATCGGAATGACCACGCCAAACCGGGGCTTTCCCCTGCCCCTCAAGCTTGGCTCGAAGTTCAAGATGGTTATAGATTTCGCCGTTGTAAACCATGACGAAACGCGCACAAGCGGACTGCATCGGCTGATGGCCGGCCGGCGACAAGTCGAGGATTGCCAGGCGTCGGTGGCCTAAAACGAGGCCGGTTACTTCGTCCATCCAGTAGCCGCAATCATCAGGCCCCCGGTGGGCAATTTGAGTGGTCATTCGCCCTATCAACGTTGACGCATCAGGCAAACCAGGGCTAAAAAATCCAGCAATTCCACACATTGACGGGCACCTTGTAGATTCGACGTTACAAGCTCAGGAGCTCGCGCCTGTCAGGCTTTTGAAGAGTTTTTCGAGAATCGGGGCCTGCGCCTGCAATGAATAGCGGGCCTCGACCGCACGCCTGCCAGAGGTACCCAGGCGAGTGCGCTCCTCAGGTGAAGTCAGCAGTGTACACAACGCTGCCAGCCAATCTGCTTGCTCACTGGCAAGCAAACCACATTGGTTACCGGCGACGATTTCGACGTTGACTCCAACAGGCGAAGCAATGACGGGGACACCACACGCCATATACTGGATCAGTTTGTATCCACATTTTCCCCTTTCCCACGGTCCATCAATGAGCGGCATCACGCCAATATCCATATTCTCAATCAAATGCGCTTCACTGTCCTCGCTCCAGGAAAGCGTTTCAACCTCGATACCGGGTAATTCATCAACAATATCCGGGGTCGCACCTACCAGTACGAGCCTGGCCTTGTATCGATTACAGGCCTCACGCAGCGAATCCCGAATACCGACAACATACTTTTGGGTCGACGGCGAGCCGATCCAGCCGATCACCAACTGTTGCACTCCGTGACGGTGACCCACCCGATAACGCTCATGATCGACCACCGTTGGAATAATCTCGACTCGCGCCGCACCTGCACGCCTTGCCCGATCAGCCAAGTACTCATTACCGGCAACAACGATACTCGATGCGCGCATTACGCCATCAATCTTGCTACCCAGCAGTCGCCGCACCCAAGGGCGCGAAGACAGGTCATAGTTATGAAAAACGGCATCATCATAATCAACCAAGTATCGCACACCTATTGCTTTTAGCCCCCGTTCAAACATCGCGGGAAGGAAAGGGAAAAGCTCTTTTTCAATCCACACTACGTCATACTTACGGGCTCGTAGCAGTACAGCCAAGCGCTTGGCATAATAACGGATCAACTTAAGGGGGGAACGACTGGCTGAATGATAAAGCTCACTCAGATAATCTTCCCCAAAAAATGCGCTAACCTCTATTTCAAATCCACTATTCTCCAGTGCGGGAAAGAATTGCAAGATCCTCAGCCGGCTACTCGCACCCATGCGCGTATATTTGCTGAGAATCAATATTTTTTTTATTGACTTTCCTTGATTTGACACCAAGCCGCTCATCGTGTGCTACCCGTTTTGAACCAGTCACACAACCAGCCACACAGCATACGATATGCTTGCAGCGTCTCTCCAACCCCCTTGCGTTTAAGCAGGGCCATGCCAATTCGCAAAACTGGCTCTGGCACCATCGTGGCCAGCAAGACCAGAAAAGCGGAAAACCGATCAAAGTGCTTGAACGCATAGAGGATGCGGCTTCTTAGCGAATAGAAAAGCCTTCGGGCTTTAACTTGGTCCGAGGTCCCTCCTCCCTTGTGAAACGCTTTCACCTCGGTTAGAAATTCGATGCTAAAGCCTTGATCCTTCACACGCTTGGAGAGATCCAGGTCCTCAAGATAAACAAAAAATCGTTCATCAAAACCTTCGAGCTGATCAAAAAGCTCTCGTCGAATCAAATAAAACGCACCGATCACATGATCCACGGAGCGATCTGTATCATGCGCCCACTCCGCCATGAAAAAACCAAGTTTGGGCATAAGCCGATCCAGACCAACCGCATGGGCAAGGAAGCTGACGGGCGTTGGCAGACGAGTGCAACTGCGGGCAACGTGGCCACTTTCCTCTTCCAATTGAACCCCACACACGCCGACCTGCGCATTACGTGGCTCACGCATAAAAGACAACACGTAATCGATTGTACCGGGAAAAACCGCTGCATCAGGATTGAAGAACAATATAAAGGGAGCACTGCCTTCCGCCGCGCCCAAGTTACAGGCACGCGCAAAGCCGAGGTTTGCGCCTGTCCTCAAAACACGAACACCCTCTTGCTCCAAGCCAAAGTCAGAACCATCGGTCGAACCATTATCGACTACAATCACCCTGATCTGAGCTATCGAGATGTTTGCCTGCAAAGAGCGAATACAATCGCGAATTTGCATGCCCGAATTCCAGTTGACGATAACTATATCAATGTCCATTAACCAAATCCTTGGAGGCGTCTGCTACCAACCGATAATTCAACAGGGCAACAGGCACAAACAAAACCCACATGTAATCGAACTTTGCCAGGTAAGGATTGGTCGCCGTCGCAAGCAAAAATGAAATAAGCCCGCACAAGTAATAAAATTCAAAACTTTCGCGCCCATTCCGACGCACCTCGCGAGCAAGAAAAACAATGAGAAACATCACACCTGCTGCATAAAGCGAAAAACCAAAAAAACCATATTGAAGAATGAGAGACACATAAAAAAGCTCATATGCCCAAGGCATCTCTTCAGAGCGAACATAGCTTGCTACAGCGCCTGCGCCAGAACCCCAAAATGGATTAACAACAATTCCGTCGATCAGTGAATCGAACTGAATAGCACGCTCTGAGTTGCTCGCGTCGGCCGCAAAGTCGAAAATCGACGAGACGCGCTCATAGATATAGTCAGGCCAGAGTGAATAGACAAATATCGCTAGCGCAACACCGCCACAAAAAAACAGACTGAGCTTGAATAACGCCGAACCTCGTCCGCCAGGTGCCCCCCAACTCAAGCAGTATGCAATGACCGGCCCTAATACTGCTGTGATCAGGATAACCCGGCGGCCAGAAAAAAGAACAACCAGTACCAACCCGAGCAATGTAACCCCCCCCAACAGACTGAAGCGCTGGCAAATGACCCGGCACAGCATGAAAGACAGAAGAAATATCACGCTGGAAACGTTCGGCAATGTGAACTTCAAATACCCCGAACCGTAGTCAACGACCGCCTCATTACCGTAAAGAGCGCGCAAGCTCGCGCTCAACGGATTGCCAGGCAATACTATTTCACCCAGCACAAACCCCAGATCCAGTAACACGATTAAAAGGCCCGAAGCAACCAGCAAACGCTCCAGCCCATGACTGTTACCTTGGTATAACATCGCCAAGATGGTGAACAATGTAGGATAGACCACCATTACTGTAAGCACGCGCAGCGCGCCAGGATTATCCTGAACAGTACCGTAAAAGGACCACCCCAACCCAATGAATGAAAACATTAAGGCGGCCCAGAACAAACGTGAATCCACCTTTCCCACACCATCGCCCCCCAACAACAGGCAGCTGAGTGGAAGCAGCAGCGCTACCGTCTTGAAGGCGGTAAAACTAGTTGGAAATACCAGGGAGAGCAGCAGTATCAGTCCCGCTACGCGCAGGGAAAAATCACCCAATTGCATTTAGCTGCTCCCTACTGCCCTTTGCGCAAGCCACGGCCCAACCCAATAATACGGTGTCCAATAGTGTACGCAGCATCCAGGCAATGGCCGCACCGACAACGCCGAAATCCTGGATCAGCCAGTACAGAGCACCGACAAAGAAGGGTAACTCTATCAGATGGAAGATTGCTGTAATCCTGGCTTGGCCTTGAGCATGCAAAAAGGCATATAGCATTGCTCCGATGCCATTCATGAATACCCCTGCGCACAGAATCCGCCCTACCATCACCGATTCTGCAGTAACATACTCACCTACCCAGAGGTTGAGCAGGATCGGCATCAACAATGCCAACGTGCTCATGATGACCAACATCATCAAGGTAACCCGAAGCGTCCAGGTGCGAAACAGGGCCCAGGCCTTATCGACGCCCTGCTGCATCAACGCGGCAATCGCAGGAAACGCGACAGTAGTAACGGCACCAACCATGATCATCGCCTGTACGGTGATTTCGTAAGGAATCACATAAGCAGTCACCGCAGCAGCAGATAGCAGAAAACCAACAAAAAAACGGTCTGCTTGCACTAGGAACGGGCTGACAACGCTACTGACCGTAACCCAACCACCAAAGCGCAATAGCTGTACTGCTTGCTCTTTCGAGTAACGGCCAGGCTGATCTTCAAGCAGGCAAGCCTTCGCACTGACGCGGTAAATAACCAATGCTATTGCGCGAGAAACAACCAGTGTCGAAACGAGCCACGGCAGTTCATGAGTGAACTGAGCGACCAGATAAGGCCCTCCAAAGTTGGCAACGCCCAGGGCTATCCGGAGCAGACTTATACTTCTGAAGTTCAAGTAAGCCTCATTAACCCCCCGGTACGTTGCGCTCACAGCTTGCATCGGAAGCGCAAAGGCGAGAAGCATGATGGATAGCGTAATTTCGGACGCGGGTACCCCCTGGCGCGGAATGAACTGCTGAATACCTGCTGCGGCACCCAGCGCGATGGCCACCAATCCGCCAATCCCAACCACGGACGTCAATTTGACAGCTGTTGCGATAGCATCGCCAATAACTGCCGCTTGCGGTCCAGTTCGTAACGTTGAGATACGCTGGGTCAATGCTCGACCTATACCCAGATCGAGTGCGCCGGCGTAACCGATCAAACCCCAAGCAAGGGCAAGTAAGCCAAAACGCTCAGTACCTACGATAGAAATCAACCCTGGAACTGTAAGTGCCGCAATGATGAGCGGCAAGCCCAAGCCAAGCAGGTTCCAAACAATATTCTTGAAATGCACTGCTTCCTCTCACCCCTATCGCAGCCGCGGGGGAGCTGCCGCGCAGCCCCCCCCCCCCCGCAGTCAAGCCAAATGCAATTTCATGGCAACTTTTGAGATCAGCACTCAAGCCAGGAAATCTATGTACCAAGGCATCGCCTTGGAAATACCATTCGTCACGTCATAAGCCGGCGTATAACCTAGGAGCTTCTGCGCCTTGGATATATCCGCTTGGGAATGCCTCACATCACCGGCACGAAAATCACGGTATACAGGCGCTTTTGAATAGATCACACCGTTCTCTTCAAGGCCCTTACGCAGTGCCTCGAACAACTGGTTGAGGGAAGTACGACCGCTGACGGCTACGTTGTAAATCTGGTTTACGGCCGCCGGGTCGGCACTGGTGGCTGCAAGCAGGTTCATCTGCACCACGTTTTCAATGAAACAGAAATCACGGCTGGTCTCGCCATCACCATTGATAAACAGGTCGTCTGCGCTGATCATCGACGCCAGCCACTTCGGAATCACGGCTGCATAAGCACCCTGCGGGTCTTGCCGCCGACCAAACACGTTGAAATAGCGCAAACCGACACTGTTGAAGCCATAGGACCTGAAGAAAACATCGGCATACAGTTCGTTCACATACTTTGTCACCGCATACGGCGAAAGCGGCTTGCCGATCACATCTTCCACTTTAGGCAAACCTGGGTGATCACCGTACGTCGAGCTACTGGCCGCATAGGTAAAGCTTTTTACCGCTGCGTCACGCGCGGCAACCAACATATTCAGAAAGCCGTCAATGTTGGTTGCGTTAGTAGCAATAGGGTCATTCAGAGAACGGGGCACCGACCCCAGCGCTGCCTGATGCAATACATAGTCCACACCACAACAGGCTGCATGGCAATCATCCACATTGCGAATGTCACCTTGCATGAAGGTGAAGCGGCGCCACTGCTGGTCGCTGACGTTGGACCTCACCTCGTCCAGGTTACGCTGATGGCCCGTGGCGAAATTATCCAAACCGACAACTTCCTGGTCGAGCAAAAGCAAATGCTCAAGCAGGTTGGAACCGATGAATCCTGCCACCCCCGTAATCAACCACCTTTTAGGGGTTCTGGGAAGTGATTGCTGAAGCGACTCATATGCCGTCATTGTTCAAGCCCACCTGCAATAATTGACAAAGTTGACATAATTGCCAACTAAAGGCGAATATCGGAACTTGTAGCATCCAGCAGATACTTCAAGTCGTAGAGCACGTGATCAGGTTTGCCAAAAGCACGAATTTCAGCCTCACCGAGCGCCTTGAACTCCTGATGAGCAACGGCCACAACGATGCCGTCATAGGCGCCCGCAGGTGGGGTAGCCACTGGTGTGATGCCATATTCATGTTGGCACTCGGCGACATCAACCCATGGGTCAAATACGTCGACCGCAATGCCGTATTCGTTCAACTCGGCAATCACATCAACGATCCGCGTATTGCGCAGATCCGGGCAGTTTTCCTTGAACGTCAAGCCCATGACCAGCACACGCGCGCCTTCAACCTGAAGACGACGCTTGAGCATCGCCTTGACCAATTGCGAGACAACATAGCGCCCCATCGAGTCATTCAACCGCCGACCAGCAAGAATAATTTCCGGGTGATAACCAATCGCCTGGGCCTTGTGCGTAAGGTAATAAGGATCAACACCGATACAGTGCCCGCCCACTAGGCCCGGGCGGAAGGGCAAAAAGTTCCACTTGGTGCCTGCAGCTTCAAGCACCGCCTGCGTATCGATACCCAGGCGATTAAAAATGATCGCCAGTTCGTTGATCAGCGCAATATTCAAATCACGCTGGGTATTTTCTATTACCTTGGCGGCCTCAGCGACTTTGATACTTTCCGCTTTGTGGGTGCCCGCTGCAATAATTTCTCGATAAAGCGAATCGACCACTTCAGCAATGACCTCGGTCGATCCGGATGTAACTTTTTTGATAGTCGTTACACGATGCTCTTTGTCGCCCGGGTTGATACGCTCTGGGCTGTAGCCTGCGAAAAAGTCCTGATTGAACACAAGCCCGGAGATACGCTCCAGGACCGGGACGCACACTTCCTCGGTCGCACCGGGGTAGACCGTGGACTCATAAATCACGATGTCGCCGGCTTTCAAGATTCGGCCAATGGTTTCCGAAGCCTTCACCAGGGGGGTCAGGTCCGGTTGTTTGTACTCGTCAATGGGCGTAGGAACGGTGACGATAAACACATTGCAAAGACGCAAGTCCTCCGTGTTCGCGCTGTAATTCAGTAAATGGGCGCTCGCCAACTCATCAGCACTGACTTCTTGAGTCGCATCGTGGCCCGCCTTCAATGCCGCGATCCGTGACACATTGATGTCGAACCCAACGACTTCACGATGCTTGCCGAACTCGACTGCCAGGGGCAGACCAACATAGCCTAAACCAATAACTGCCAGCTTAATATTCATGAGGACGATCATCTGTAGAGTTAAAGTCGGTCATCGCCAGCGGGCACATCCGCCTGGCCCCACCGCAGCATACTGAAAATTGAAACCAGGGTTTCGCCCCAGCCCAAGCAATAACGCATTTAATGCTTGGCACTGTGCGCGAACCGATGAGTGAGGAAAAAAGCTCGATAAAGCGCGATCAGAAGGCCAAGCAATGCCCCCAGGAACGCGCTCAGCACCACAATGACTGCCTTTTGCGGCTGGACCGGTTTATCGGGGGCATACAAGCCGCCATCCTGGCGATAAACGTTAATGACAGACGGGTCTACTTCAAGCCCTTCGTAGAAGGCGATCGTTTCCTGATCGCGCCGCAAATTATCCACAAATGGGTCATCGGAGGTACGCGCGCGCAGATTCTTGAGCTCTGCCTCGATCGCACGACTGCCCCTCATGTACACCAATGAGCCCTCCATGTTCGCCGACAGCTCCGAACTACCATTACCCGAAATAATGGGCGGTTTTTCCAAACCGATTGACTGCGCAACAACCAGCGCTTCCGAGAGACGAGCAATGCGGTCTTCACGGGCTTTACGCGCTTCTTCTCTGGCGGAGCGAACTCGCTCTTTCAAGTTGCTTACCTTGACCAACGCATCGGCACGCACATCGGCAGTAACTTCTTTCTTGGCCTGTTCTCCGGCAAGTTGCGCATACCGGACGATCCAGTCAGCCGCCTGCTGCGGGTCACGGGAAGTTGCAACAATCTCGAAACGGCCGGGCGCGTCTTTGACAGCGGCAGGCACCGACACAGATTTGTTGAACTTCGCGTACAGATCATCTTGAGCGCCACGCCGATCGGCTTCAGGCAATGACGGCAGGTAGACCTCACGATAGAACTGCCGGCGTACCGCTTCTGACTGAAGAAAACGCACATAGCTTTCATAGACTGTTTTGACCGATACCACAGGCAACCCGCTGTCACCGCCCCTTCCGTAATTGAGTTGTGCAATGTCCTTTTGAGAAGGCGACTGCACGAAAACCTTCGCCTGGTATATCGGAGTCGCCAGTAATGCATAGGCCAAACCGATCGAAGTAACGATCGCAGCCGTTAACACCACAATCCACTTTTGCTTCCATAGCCCTTCGATCAACTCAACCAAATCGACAACGGACTTGCCGCTCAAACGCTCACGGTCATTGCGCATTTATTCTATTTTTTCCTTAGCCCATATTGCATCCCGACATCATCGGCACATCTGCGCTAGCCGTATACCAAATACCTAACGTAGTCACGCCAGGCAGGAGCGACCTCACGTGCCATGAGGGTAAGGTGAATCTGCACCCCACTCAACGTTTTTTTAGCGTAACGCATCGATGACAGCTGAAAAGGAATAGAGTTAGAAAAAACTGAAATGTTCCTGTAACCGACGCCCCTTGGTCAGCTTGTGGCCTGCGCCACTGCAACCTCGACAGCTCGCCCCCACCGGCTGGCTTCATTAGCCAGAGCTTGCGCAAGAGCACCCTTAGCTCCGGCTTCACCATGGACCAGCACTATGCGACGGGCAGGCTCACGCCCCTTTAGCGCAAAGCTCAAGAGCGCCTTCTGGTCTGCATGCGCTGAATACCCCCCTAGCGTGATCACCTTAAGACGCACCTCGTACATCCTTCCATCCAGATCAATCTGCACAACACTCTCTGCCCCCTGCCTCGCCTGAAGTTCCGCCCCCGGGGTTCCTTTGGCCTGATACCCCACAAACATAACCTCATGCCGCCGATCCCCCAGCATGGCCTTGAGGTAATTGACAATCCGCCCGCCGGAACACATGCCATTGCCTGCAATCACGATTGCAGGCCGGCCGGTGCTGCTTAGGTAATTGACCACCTGCTGGTGCTTGGCATGGCTGTCCACGGTAATCAACTGATTGAAGCCAAGCGGATCACGCCCTTCGGCAAGCCGCGCCCTGGCCTCTTCGTTCCAGAATTCATGCAGCTCCCGATAAACAGCAGTGATGCGCTGGGCCAACGGCGAATCCAGAATGATGGGTAATTGCGACCAATTGACGGGATCGTCATCGCCAGCATGGCCCTGCACACCCAACAGGGCCTTGCGGTGCAAGATATCTTCCAGCTCGTAGAGCAGTTCCTGGGTACGCCCCAGGCTGAACGCAGGAATGAGGATAGTGCCCTTGTCCGCCAAGGCTCGCTCGATTGCCGCCTCCAGTTGCAACTGCCGGCTTTCGGCCACCGGGTGCACCCGGTCACCGTAGGTGCTTTCCAGCACCAGCACATCTGCGCGCTCCGGCGGCTGAAGCGGACGCAGCAGTGGGTTATTGCAACCGCCCAGGTCACCGGAAAACACATACCGCGTATTGGCCTGCCCTAGCAGCAGGTCACACTCGACATAAGCCGAACCCAGCAGGTGCCCTGCACGCTGCAGGCGGATGCGACACGCCAGCTCCGGCGCCAGCACAACGTCATGCCACTGATCGAACGCCAACGGCACTAGCAGCCTTTCAACAAACTCGATAAAGCGCGCCACCTGCACAGGCTCGCGGCTGATACTCAGCTTGTAGGCATCTTCCAGCACCAGCGGTAGTAACCTGGCTGTAGGCTCACTGCAGAAGATAGGGCCACGATAACCCGCGGCCAGCAATACGGGGATGCGGCCGACATGGTCAAGGTGCACGTGGGTGATGATCAGCGCCTGAATGCCCTGGATATCGAACCCGAGCGCGGCAGTTTCTGCGCCGGGTTGCGCATCGGCTCCCTGTTCCAGGCCGCAGTCGATTAAGAGACTTGTAGTAGGGCCCAGGTGCAACTGGTGGCAGGACCCGGTGACAACACGGGTACCGCCGTGGTGGGAAAGCCGGGGGTATTCCACGTTGCGCACACTCACAGGGGCCGAAAATGAAGGGCGCTATTACTCCACGGCCGCCTGCTGACGCCTAGGCGAAAAATTCTTAAACAAGCGTAGGAAACTTCCTCAGTTACCACTCAATGCCGCTTGCCGGGCAGACGCCTTGATCTTGCGCTTGCTGCGTTGAACGCCGTACGCGCCCAATAGCGGGCCGACAGCCAGCCCTATGACCAGCGCTGCCAGCACCAAGACAGCCACGGGCAGTTCTGGCGCAGCCCAGCCGAACAGGACCAGCGCAACGGGCTGCTGATTCTCCAGCACGAAGAACAATACCACCGCCGCCAACAGCAGCACGAAAATAGCCGCCAGGGCGCGCTTCAGGTTACGCATCAGATTGCTCCTTGAGTGCTCAGGCTTCGGCCTCGTCTTCCTCGTTGACCCGGTCGCGCAACTCTTTGCCGGGCTTGAAGTGCGGTACGAACTTGCCTTCGAGGCTGACCGACTGACCGGTCTTGGGGTTACGACCCACGCGTGGGGCGCGATAGTGCAGCGAGAAGCTGCCAAAACCGCGGATCTCGATGCGGTCGCCGGTAGCCAGGCATTGTGACATCTGTTCAAGCATGGTCTTGATGGCCAACTCCACGTCCTTGGACGAGAGCAGCCCTTGATGGGTGACAATACGTTCGATCAGCTCCGACTTCGTCATATTTTTCCCTTCGTTATCAAGCAGCTAGATCATTGCTTAAGCAGGTTGTAGCACGCTGGGAAGGATTTGAACAGGGTGCATCTTGACTTAATAAAAAATTTCAAGATTGAAGTAATTCAGGAATGGTCTACCGCGCCAACGCCGGTGTGTGTTTGGGAGCGGGCACAAAAAAAAGGGCGACCCGAGGGTCGCCCTTTTTACCGATCAAACAGAACTCAGTTCTGCTTGGCCATTGCTTCGCGCAGCAGCGCAGCCATGGTGGTGTCGGCAGCAGCTTCCGGAGCGTTTTTCAGGCTCTGGATAGCTTCACGCTCTTCAGCGTCGTCTTTCGACTTGATCGACAGGCTGATCACGCGGGACTTGCGGTCAACGCTGATGATCTTGGCTTCGATCTCTTCGCCTTCCTTCAGAACGTTACGCGCGTCTTCAACGCGGTCACGGCTGATTTCGGAAGCTTTCAGAGTGGCTTCGATGTCGTCGGCCAGGGTGACGATGGCGCCTTTGGCGTCAACTTCTTTCACGATGCCCTTGACGATAGCACCCTTGTCGTTGACAGCAACGAAGTTGGAGAACGGATCGTCTTCCAGCTGCTTGATGCCCAGGGAGATGCGCTCGCGCTCTGGGTCAACCGACAGGATGACGGTTTCCAGCTCGTCGCCCTTCTTGAAACGACGTACGGCTTCTTCGCCGGTTTCGTTCCAGGAGATGTCGGACAGGTGAACCAGGCCGTCGATGCCGCCGTCCAGACCAATGAAGATACCGAAGTCGGTGATCGACTTGATGGTACCGGTGATCTTGTCACCCTTGTTGAACTGGCCGGAGAAGTCTTCCCATGGGTTGGACTTGCACTGCTTGATGCCCAGGGAGATACGACGACGCTCTTCGTCGATGTCCAGAACCATGACTTCCACTTCGTCGCCAACCTGAACGACTTTCGACGGGTGGATGTTCTTGTTGGTCCAGTCCATTTCGGAAACGTGTACCAGACCTTCAACGCCTTCTTCCAGCTCAGCGAAGCAGCCGTAGTCGGTCAGGTTGGTTACGCGAGCCTGTACGCGAGTACCTTCTGGGTAACGGGCAGTGATAGCTACCCACGGATCTTCACCCATTTGCTTCAGACCCAGCGAAACGCGGTTGCGCTCACGGTCGAACTTCAGAACGCGTACGTCGACTTCGTCGCCAACGTTAACGATTTCCGATGGGTGCTTGATGCGCTTCCAGGCCATGTCGGTGATGTGCAGCAGGCCGTCGATACCGCCCAGGTCCACGAATGCGCCGTAGTCGGTGAGGTTCTTGACGATACCTTTGACTTGCTGGCCTTCCTGCAGGGTTTCCAGCAGGGCTTCGCGCTCGGCGGAGTTCTCGGCTTCCAGCACGCTGCGACGGGAAACGACAACGTTGTTGCGCTTCTGGTCCAGCTTGATGACCTTGAATTCCAGCTCTTTGCCTTCCAGGTGGGTGGTGTCGCGCACTGGGCGGACATCAACCAGGGAGCCCGGCAGGAACGCACGGATGCCGTTAACGTCGACAGTGAAGCCGCCCTTAACCTTACCGTTGATAACGCCCTTGACCACTTCTTCGGCGGCGAAAGCTGCTTCCAGAACAATCCAGCACTCGGCGCGCTTGGCTTTTTCACGGGACAGTTTGGTTTCGCCAAAGCCGTCTTCGACCGCGTCCAGCGCAACGTGGACTTCGTCACCGACCTTGATGGTCAGTTCGCCAGCTTCGTTGTAGAACTGCTCGAGCGGGATGACACCCTCGGACTTCAGGCCAGCGTGTACGGTAACCCAGTCGCCGTCGATGTCGACAACGATACCGGTGATGATGGCACCCGGCTGAAGATTGAGGGTTTTCAGGCTTTCTTCAAAGAGTTCTGCAAAGCTTTCGCTCATTTTAATTCCTGTAGATTCGGGCGAAACAAACGCCCCTCGCCACATTCCAGACAATGTGGGTCTGTTTTAAGTAAAGGAACGCCGGCAAGACGTTGACTGGTGAACCTGCCTGCTTTCCTGGTGATCAGAGAAGGTCGCGCTGGGCGATCTCGCTCCTGATACGTTGCAACACCTGCTCGATGGACAACTCGGTGGAATCCAGCTGAATGGCGTCTGCCGCTGGTTTCAGCGGGGCCACTGCACGCTGAGTGTCGCGTTCATCACGCGCCCGAATCTCATCCAGCAGACTCGACAGACTAACATCTTCACCCTTGCCCTTCAACTGCAGGTAGCGGCGGCGCGCCCGCTCCTCGGCACTGGCGGTCAGAAACACCTTCAGCGGCGCGTCGGGGAACACCACCGTGCCCATGTCTCGGCCGTCGGCGATCAGCCCGGGCATTTCCCGGAAGGCGCGCTGGCGCTGCAGCAGCGCCTCACGCACGGCAGGCAGCGACGCCACCATCGAGGCACCGGCACCGACGGTTTCGGTGCGGATGACCTGGCTGACGTCCTCACCTTCGAGAATGGTCTGCTGCAGCTTACCGGGCTCGGCGGCGATGAACTGCACATCCAGATGGGCGGCCAGCTTGGTCAGCAGCTCTTCGTTGGTCAGATCGACACCGTGGTTGCTGGCATTGAACGCCAGCAACCGGTACAGCGCGCCCGAGTCCAGCAGGCGCCAGCCCAGTTCGCGCGCCAGCAAGCCGGCGACCGTACCTTTGCCAGAGCCACTGGGCCCGTCGATGGTGATGATGGGGGCCAGCGTATTCACGACTTGCCCTCTTCTGCCACGCGAATGCCCACTTCGGCGCACAGCGCCAGGAAGTTGGGGAACGACGTGGCAACGTTGGCGCAGTCATGGATGCGGATCGGCGCACTGGCGCGCAGCGAGGCCACGCTGAAGGCCATGGCAATGCGGTGGTCACCGTGGCCATGCACTTCGCCGCCGCCCAGCTGGCCGCCGTCGATGATGATGCCGTCAGGGGTCGGCTGGCACTGGATGCCCAGGGTCAGCAGGCCGTCGGCCATCACCTGGATTCGGTCGGACTCCTTCACACGCAGCTCTTCGGCACCGCGCAGCACGGTACGGCCTTCGGCACAGGCAGCAGCAACGAACAGCACGGGGAACTCGTCGATGGCCAGTGGCACCAGTTCTTCAGGGATATCGATACCCTTCAGCTTGGCCCCGCGCACACGCAGGTCGGCCACCGGCTCGCCGCCGACTTCACGCTGGTTCTCCAGGGTGATGTCGCCACCCATCAGGCGCAGGATGTCGATGACACCGGTACGGGTCGGGTTGATGCCGACGTGTTCCAGCACCAGCTCGGAGCCTTCGGCGATGGACGCCGCCACCAGGAAGAAGGCTGCCGAGGAGATGTCGGCCGGCACTTCGATGCGGGTGGCGGTCAGCTTGCCGCCAGACTGCAACGAGGCCACCGGGCCATTGCTTTCTACCGCGTAGCCGAAACCGCGCAGCATGCGCTCGGTGTGGTCGCGGGTCGGTGCCGGCTCGGTGACGGTGGTCTTGCCTTCGGCGTACAGGCCGGCCAGCAGCAGGCAGGATTTGACCTGCGCGCTGGCCATCGGCAGCGTGTAGGTCAGCCCCTTGAGCCGGTGGCCGCCGCGAATGGTCAGCGGCGGGCGGCCTTCCGGGCCGGTCTCGACCACGGCACCCATTTCGCGCAGCGGGTTGGCCACACGGTTCATCGGGCGCTTGGACAACGAGGCATCACCGGTCATGGTCACGTCGAACGGCTGGCCGGCCAGCAAGCCGGACAGCAAACGCATCGAGGTACCCGAGTTGCCTACGTACAGCGGGCCGGGCGGCGGCTTCAGGCCGTGCAGGCCAACACCATGAATGGTCACGCGGCCGTGGTTGGGGCCTTCGATGACCACACCCATGTCACGGAATGCCTGCAGGGTCGCCAGGGCGTCTTCACCTTCGAGGAAGCCTTCGACCTCGGTGGTGCCCTCGGCCAGCGAGCCGAGCATGATCGAGCGGTGAGAAATCGACTTGTCGCCCGGTACACGAATCCGCCCGTTCAGGCGGCCACCCGGTTGGGCCAGGAAAATCAGATCGTTGGCGTTCATAGCGTCCACATAGGCCCGGCGGGCCAGGATTTTACTGAAATGCTCGCGGGCAACGCGTGCGCGGGTGAATACACCCAGCAGCTGGTGCCCGTCCCCTTCAGCGATAGCGTCGCGCAAGGCGTCGAGATCACTGCGATATGTATCAAGTGTGCGCAGGACAGCATCGCGGTTGGCGAGGAAGATGTCATGCCACATGGTCGGGTCGCTGCCGGCGATCCTGGTGAAATCGCGGAACCCCCCGGCAGCGTACCGGAAGATCTCGAGGTTTTCATTGCGTTTGGCCAGTGAATCGACCAGGCCAAAGGCCAACAGGTGCGGCAAGTGGCTGGTGGCGGCCAGCACTTCGTCGTGGCGCTCGACCGTCATGTGCTCCACATCGGCATCCAGCGCGCGCCACAGGCGGTCGACCAGGGCCAGTGCGGCCGGGTCGGTTTCGGCCAGCGGCGTGAGAATGACCTTGTGCCGGCGGAACAGGGTGGCGTTGGAGGCCTCTACCCCGCTCTGCTCGGAACCGGCGATCGGGTGGCCAGGCACGAAGCGCGGCAGGCGCAGGCCGCTCTCGTTTATAAAAACAGAACGCGCCTCACGAACAACATTGCCCTTGGCGCTGCCGACGTCGGTGATGACGGCGTTGCCCAGGTCTAGCCGGGCCAGGCGCGCCAGAACTTTCTCCATGGCCAGGATGGGCACGGCCAGCTGGATGACATCGGCGCCCACGCAGGCGGTGGCGAGGTCTTCTTCGCAGCGGTCGACCACGCCCAAGGCTACGGCCTGCTTGCGCGAGGGGGCGTCCAGGTCGACACCGACCACTTCGCGGCACAGGCCGCTCTCACGCAGGCCCTTGGCGAACGAACCACCGATCAGGCCGAGGCCAACTACGACCAGGCGGTTGATGATGGGCGCGGGTTTGGTTTTTGCTGCATTTACCACTGGTGTGAACCCTGTTCAGAAATCGAGACAGCCTGTGAGACCGCTGGGGCTGCGTTGCAGCCCATCGCAGGCAAGCCAGCTCCCACAGGGGCAGTGCAAACCTGGAGGCTTGTGCTGGACCTGGGGGAGACAGCCTTTGAGACCGCTGGGGCTGCGTTGCAGCCCATCGCAGGCAAGCCAGCTCCTACAGGGGCAGTGCAGACCTGGAGGCTTGTGCTGGACCTGTGAGAGACAGCCTTTGAGACCGCTGGGGCTGCGTTGCAGCCCATCGCAGGCAAGCCAGCTCCTACAGGGGCAGTGCAAACCTGGAGGCTTGTGCTGGACCTGGGGGAGACAACCTTTGAGACCGCTGGGGCTGCGTTGCAGCCCATCGCAGGCAAGCCAGCTCCCACACCCATCGCAGGCAAGCCAGCTCCTACAGGGGCAGTGCAAACCTGGAGGCTTGTGCTGGACCTGGGGGAGACAGCCTTTGAGACCGCTGGGGCTGCGTTGCAGCCCATCGCAGGCAAGCCAGCTCCCACACCCATCGCAGGCAAGCCAGCTCCCACACTTATCGCAGGCAAGCCAGCGCCTACAGGGGCAGCGCAAACCTGCAGGCTTGTGCTGTACCTGTGGGAGCTGGCTTGCCGGCGATGGGGCGCAAAGCGCCCCCAGCGGCCCTTGATCAAAGCACCGCCTTCGGATACGAGCCCAGCACCTTCAGCGCCACAGCCTCCTGGCTGATCTGTTCGAGCACCGCCTTGATCAGTGGGTCGCGGTGGTGGCCAACGAAGTCGATGAAGAACACGTAGGTCCACTTGCCGCTGCGCGACGGGCGGGTTTCGATGCGGGTCAGGTCGATGCCGTTCTGGTGGAACGGCACCAGCAGCTCATGCAGCGCGCCCGGCTTGTTGCTCATCGAGACAATGATCGAGGTCTTGTCGTCGCCGGTAGGCGGCACTTCCTGCTGGCCGATCATCAAAAAGCGCGTGGAGTTGTCCGGACGGTCTTCGATCTTCTCGGCCAGGCGGGTCAGGCCATACAGGTTGGCAGCCATGTCACCGGCGATCGCCGCCGAGTTCCACTCGCCCTTCACGCGCTTGGCTGCCTCGGCATTGCTCGATACCGCCACCCGCTCCACATTCGGGTAGTGCGCGTCCAGCCACTTGCGGCACTGAGCCAGGGACTGGGCATGGGAATAGATGCGGGTGATGCTGTTGGTCTTGGTGCTCTCGCCCACCAGCAGGTGGTGGTGGATACGCAGCTCGACTTCGCCGCAAATCACCATGTCGTGTTCGAGGAAGCTGTCCAGGGTGTGGCTGACCGCGCCTTCGGTGGAGTTTTCCACCGGCACCACGCCAAAATTGACCGCACCGGCCGCGACCTCACGGAACACCTCGTCGATGGCCGCCATCGGGCGGCTGATCACCGCGTGGCCGAAGTGCTTCATGGCCGCCGCCTGGGTGAAGGTGCCTTCAGGGCCCAGGTAGGCGATTTTCAGCGGCTCTTCCAGGGCCAGGCACGACGACATGATTTCGCGGAACAGCCGCGCCATTTCTTCGTTGCCCAGCGGCCCTTTGTTGCGCTCCATCACCCGCTTGAGTACTGCTGCTTCGCGCTCCGGGCGGTAGAACACCGGCTTCTCGCCTTCTTTGAGCGAAGCGGTCTTGACCCGGGCAACCTCTTCGGCACACCGGGCGCGCTCGCTGATCAGCTCGAGGATTTTCTCGTCGAGGCTGTCGATGCGAACGCGCAGGGCTTTGAGTTCCTGTTCCGACATCAGCCGTGCTCCTTCTCGAATTCAGCCATGTAGGCCACCAGCGCTTCCACGGCGTCCAGGCCCAGGGCGTTGTAGATGGAGGCGCGCATCCCCCCCACCGAGCGGTGGCCCTTGAGGTTGAGCAGGCCGCGGGCATCGGCGCCGACGAGGAAGGCCTTGTCCAGGCGTTCATCGGCCAGGCGGAACGGCACGTTCATCCACGAGCGGGCATTGACGCTGATCGGGTTGGTGTAGAAGTCGCTGCTGTCGATGAAGCCGTACAGGCGGTCTTTCTTGGCCCGGTTGCGCTGCTCCATGGCCTCGATACCGCCCTGCTCCTTGAGCCACTCGAACACCAGGCCCGAAAGGTACCAGGAGTAAGTGGCCGGGGTGTTGTACATCGAGCCGTTGTCGGCCGACACCTTGTAGTCGAGCATGGTCGGGCAGCTGCTGCGGGCGTGGCCCAGCAGGTCTTCACGCACGATCACCACCACCAGGCCGCTGGGGCCGATGTTTTTCTGCGCGCCGGCATAAATCAGGCCGAACTGCGACACGTCGATCGGGCGCGAGAGGATGTCGGAGGACATGTCGACCACCAGCGGAACGTCACCGGTCTGCGGCACCCAGTCGAACTGCAGGCCACCGATGGTTTCGTTGGACGCATAGTGCACGTAGGCAGCGTTGCTGGTCAGTTTCCAGTCGTTCTGGCCCGGAATGGCCAGGTAATCGTAGGCCTTGGCGCTGGCGGCGACGTTGACGTTGCCAAAGCGGCGCGCTTCCTCGATGGCCTTTTTCGACCAGATGCCGGTCTCGATGTAGTCAGCAGTGCCGTTTTCCGGCAGCAGGTTCAGCGGGATTTCAGCGAACTGCTGGCTGGCACCGCCCTGCAGGAACAGTACCTTGTAGTTGGAGGGGATAGACAGCAGGTCACGCAGGTCCTGCTCGGCCTTTTCGGCGATGGCCACGTAATCGTCGCTGCGATGGCTCATTTCCATCACCGACAAGCCCTTGCCATGCCAGTCCAGCATTTCAGCCTGGGCGCGCTGCAGAACAGCGGTAGGAAGCGCGGCAGGGCCTGCGCAGAAGTTAAAGGCTCGGTTGCTCACATCCACTCTCGCTCTGCCAAATGGTACAAATTCATTTCTTGCAGGCCGCACGCGCCTCTTTGTGGGAGCGGCCTTGTGTCGCGATAGGGCCGCGAAGCGGCCCCAGCTTTTTGCAGCGCCGCTGAAATCCTGGGGCTGCTTTGCAGCCCTTTCGCGACACAAGGCCGCTCCTACAAAAAGCTTGCTCGCACCCGGCCAGGCATTGCCTGCAGTTATCAGTCAAACGGGGCGACCTTGGTCGCCCCGTTCGGGTTTTACACCTGCTTACTCCTGCGGGGCCTCTTCGGCGCCTGCAGCTTCGTCATTGTCTGGCACTTCGGCCTCGACACCCTCCTCGTCCGCCTCGACCATATCGTCAAGTTCGTCCTCGGACGGTTCCTGGATCCGCTCCAGGCCAACCAGTGTTTCGTCGGCAGCCAGCTTGATCAAGGTCACACCCTGCGTGTTGCGGCTCAGGCTGGACACTTCGCCAACCCGGGTGCGCACCAGCGTGCCCTGGTCGGAGATCAGCATGATCTCCTCGCCTTCGTGCACCTGGATGGCGCCAATCAGCAAGCCATTGCGCCCCTTGGTGCCCATGGCGATCACGCCCTGGCCGCCACGGCCGCGGCGCGGGAACTTGGACAGCGGGGTACGCTTGCCAAAGCCACGCTCGGAAGCGGTCAGGATCTGCGCGCCGGACTCCGGAATCAGCATGGAAATAATCTGCTGCCCCTTGCCCAGTTTCATGCCCCGCACGCCACGGGCGTTACGGCCCATTTCACGCACCACGCTCTCGGCAAAGCGAATGACCTTGCCAGCGTCGGAGAACATCATCACTTCCTTGGCGCCGTCGGTGATGGCCGCTGCAATCAGGGTATCGCCTTCTTTGAGCTTCAAGGCAATCAGGCCATTGGAGCGCGGACGAGCGAACTGCACCAGCGGGGTCTTCTTGACGGTACCCGAAGCGGTGGCCATGAAGATGTACGCACCGGTCGGCTCTGCCACCCACTCAGGGGTATCGCCGTCTTCTTCGTCAACTTCCTCGGCCTCGACCAGCTCACCTTCGAGCACGGTGTCGTCGGCGTCTTCCAGTTCTTCGTCAAGGTCGGCGTTCTGCTGCAGCGCCTCGAGGTCGACCTGCAGCATGGCGGTGATGCGCTCGCCCTCTTCCAGCGGCAGCAGGTTCACCAGCGGGCGACCGCGGGCGGCACGCGATGCTTCTGGAATTTCGTAGGTCTTTTTCCAGTACACCTTGCCTTTGCTGGAGAACAGCAGCAGCGTGGCGTGGCTGTTGGCGACCAGCAGGTGCTCGATGTAGTCCTCGTCCTTCACGCCGGTCGCCGACTTGCCTTTGCCGCCACGGCGCTGGGCCTGGTAAGCGGACAACGGCTGGGTCTTGGCGTAACCACCGTGGGAAATGGTGACCACGCGCTCTTCTTCCGGGATCATGTCGCCGTAGTTGAGGTCGTGGCTGGCATTGAGGATTTCAGTGCGGCGGGCATCGCCGTACTCGGCGCGGATGGCCTCCAGCTCTTCGCGGATCACTTCCATCAGGCGCTCGGCGCTGTTGAGGATGCGGATCAGCTCGCCGATCTGCTCGAGAATTTCCTGGTACTCAGCCAGCAGCTTCTCGTGCTCCAGGCCGGTCAGGCGGTGCAGGCGCAGGTCGAGAATGGCCTGGGCCTGTTCCGGCGACAGGAAGTACTTGCCATCGCGCAGGCCATACTGCTCGGGCAAGTCTTCAGGGCGGCAGGCTTCGGCACCGGCGCGCTCGACCATGACCTGCACCGCACTGGACTCCCACGGCGTGGAAATCAGGGCTTCCTTGGCCTCGGAAGGCGTAGGCGAAGCCTTGATCAAGGCAATGACCGGGTCGATGTTGGACAGCGCAACCGCCTGGCCTTCAAGGATGTGGCCGCGTTCGCGGGCCTTGCGCAGCTCGAAGACAGTCCGGCGGGTCACCACTTCACGGCGGTGACGGACGAACGCTTCGAGCAGGTCCTTGAGGTTGAGCAGCCGCGGGCGGCCGTCCACCAGGGCCACCACGTTGATGCCGAATACGCTCTGCAGCTGGGTTTGCTGGTAGAGGTTGTTGAGCACCACCTCCGGCACTTCGCCGCGGCGCAGCTCGATGACGATGCGCATGCCGTCTTTGTCGGACTCGTCGCGCAGCTCGGTGATGCCTTCGATCTTCTTCTCTTTGACCAGCTCGGCGATCTTTTCGATCAGCCGCGCCTTGTTCAGCTGGTACGGCAGCTCGGTGATCACGATCTGCTGGCGGCCACCGACCTTGTCGATGTCTTCGACCTCGGAGCGGGCGCGCATGTAGATGCGGCCGCGGCCGGTGCGGTAGGCCTCGATGATGCCTTGGCGACCGTTGATGATGCCGGCTGTCGGGAAGTCCGGGCCGGGGATGAACTGCATCAGTTCATCGACGGTGACTTCCGGGTTGTCGATCAGCGCCAGGCAACCGTCGATGACTTCACCAAGGTTGTGCGGCGGAATGTTGGTCGCCATACCCACGGCAATACCGCTGGAACCGTTGACCAGCAGGTTGGGGATACGCGTCGGCATGACCGCCGGGATCTGCTCGGTGCCGTCGTAGTTGGGCACCCAGTCGACGGTTTCCTTGTGCAGGTCGGCCAGCAGCTCGTGGGCCAGCTTGGTCATGCGCACTTCGGTGTATCGCATGGCCGCGGCATTGTCGCCGTCCACCGAACCGAAGTTGCCCTGGCCATCGACCAGCAGGTAGCGCAGCGAGAAGGGCTGGGCCATACGCACGATGGTGTCGTAGACCGCAGTGTCGCCGTGCGGGTGGTACTTACCGATCACGTCACCGACCACACGGGCGGATTTCTTGTACGGCTTGTTCCAGTCGTTGCCCAGTTCGCTCATCGCATAGAGAACGCGACGATGCACGGGCTTCAAGCCGTCACGTGCATCGGGCAGCGCTCGCCCGACAATCACGCTCATCGCGTAGTCGAGGTAGGACTGTCTCAGTTCGTCTTCGATATTGACCGGGAGGATTTCTTTGGCCAGTTCGCCCATGAGAAGCCTGATTCCTTTTTCTGGTGAAACTTCGCAGCTCCATCAAGGGCCGAACGAAGCTCGCCGCCGCAGCGCATAAGGGTGCGACGACTTACGACAAATCAATGAGTTGTGCCATGGATCTGCGCAATGAAGGCCGCCGTGATGGGCGGCCTTGGAAACTGCCGGATGTTACCACAAAGGCGGGTGCGGTGGGGAGATGTGGCGGGCAGCCAGAAGCAGGTTCGAATCTTGATTTCCTGGTGCCTGTGCCGGCCTCTTTGCGGGTTTCCCCGCGAAAAGGCCGGCACATTGGTCAATGCAGGCGCTTGCGGCACATCAACTGCGCCAGCTTGGCGGTATCCGGACGTTCGACAATGCCGCGCTCGGTCACGATCACGTCGATCAGGTCTGCCGGGGTCACGTCGAACACCGGATTGAACACCTCGACCTCCGGGGCCACCCGGGTGCCGGCGTAATCCAGCAGTTCATCGGCCTCACGCACCTCCAGGGGGATATCCTCGCCGGTCGCCAGGTTCAGGTCGATGCTGGTGCTGGGCGCCACCACCATGAAGCGCACGCCATGGTGCATGGCGCTGACCGCCAGCTGGTAAGTGCCGATCTTGCTGGCCATGTCGCCATTGGCGGCAATGCAGTCCGCCCCCACCACCACCCAGGTGATGCCCTTGGTCTTCATCAGGTGGGCCAGCGCCGAATCGGCACACAGGGTGGTCGGGATGCCTTCGTTGCTCAGCTCCCATGCGGTCAGGCGCGAGCCCTGCAGCCAGGGGCGCGTTTCGCCGGCATACACCCGCTCGACCATGCCTTCGAGGTAACCGGCACGGATCACCCCCAGCGCGGTGCCGAAGCCCCCACTGGCCAGCGCACCGGCATTGCCATAGGTGAGCAGGGTCTGGGCGTTGCCCTGGTGGCGGCGAATCAGTTCGGTGCCGTGCTGGGCCATGGTCAGGTTGGCTTCGCGGTCGCTTTCGTGAATGGCCAGCGCTTCGGCCTCGCACGCGGCCAGCACGTCTTCGTCCGGGCGCAGGCGCTGCAGGCGCTCGCGCATGCGGTTCAGTGCCCAGAACAGGTTGGCAGCCGTGGGGCGCGCCTCGGCCAGGGTGAGAAAGTCCTCTTCCAGGTCCAGCTCCCAGTCACCACCTTCGGCCAGCCGCTCTTCCAGGGCCAGCACCAGGCCATAGGCCGCCGCGATACCGATCGCCGAAGCACCGCGCACCGCCATGTCGCGGATCGCGGCTGCCACCTGCGCGACATTGTCGCAGGCCAGCCAGCACTCCCGGGACGGCAGCAGGCGCTGGTCGAGCAGGTGCAGGACGCCGCCCTGCCAGCGGATCGCGGTCACCTTCTCCGCCGCCAATAGTCGCTCGCGCATTGCCTCTCCCTGTCGTTCGGATATCAAAAGCCGGCGATTATAGCGAGCCTGGGGGCCGAGCGCTCGGGTATACTCCGGCCTTTTCGAGCGCAAGCTGCAAGCTACAAGCGGCAAGAAAAAGCGAATGCGTACAAGGTCTGCTTTTTCTTGCTGCTTGGGGCTTGCAGCTTGCAGCTTAATAGCCAAGCTTCTGAGGACTGCCCAATGAGCAACGTCGACCGCGCCGAAATCGCCAAGTTCGAAGCGCTGGCCCACCGCTGGTGGGACCGTGAAAGCGAGTTCAAGCCGCTGCATGAAATCAACCCGCTGCGCGTCAACTGGATCGACGAACGCGCCAGCCTGGCCGGCAAGAAGGTGCTGGACGTAGGTTGCGGCGGCGGCATCCTCAGCGAAGCCATGGCCCTGCGCGGCGCCAGCGTTACCGGTATCGACATGGGCGAGGCGCCGCTGGCCGTGGCCCAACTGCACCAGCTGGAGTCTGGCGTGCAGGTGGAGTACCGGCAGATCACCGCCGAAGCGCTGGCCGAAGAAATGCCCGAACAATTCGATGTGGTCACCTGCCTGGAAATGCTCGAGCACGTACCCGACCCGTCGTCGGTGATCCGTGCCTGCTACCGCATGGTCAAGCCGGGCGGCCAGGTGTTCTTCTCCACCATCAACCGCAACCCCAAGGCCTACCTGCTGGCCATCGTCGGCGCCGAGTACATCCTGAAGATGCTGCCGCGCGGCACCCATGACTTCAAGAAGTTCATCCGCCCGTCCGAACTGGGCGCGTGGAGCCGCGATGCCGGCCTGCAGGTCAAGGACATCATCGGCCTGACCTACAACCCGCTGACCAAGCACTACAAGCTGAGCAGCGACGTCGACGTCAACTACATGATCCAGACCCTGCGCGAGGAATGAGCATGCGTTTGCGAGCGGTACTCTTCGACATGGACGGCACCTTGCTCGACACGGCGCCGGACTTCATCGCCATCTGCCAGGCCATGCTCGCCGAGCGCGGCCTGCCGCCGGTCGATGACACCCTGATCCGCGGGGTGATTTCCGGTGGTGCGCGGGCCATGGTCGCCGCTACCTTCGCCATGGACCCTGCAGCCGAAGGCTTCGAGGCCCTGCGCCTGGAGTTCCTCGAGCGTTACCAGCGCGACTGCGCGGTGCACAGCAAGCTGTTCGACGGCATGGCCGAACTGCTGGCCGACATCGAGAAAGGCAACCTGCTGTGGGGCGTGGTCACCAACAAACCGGTGCGCTTCGCCGAGCCGATCATGCAGCAACTGGGCCTGGCCGAGCGTTCGGCGCTGCTGATCTGCCCGGACCATGTGAAAAACAGCAAGCCGGACCCGGAGCCGCTGATCCTGGCCTGCAACACCCTGAACCTGGACCCGGCCAGCGTGCTGTTCGTCGGCGACGACCTGCGCGACATCGAGTCGGGCCGTGACGCCGGCACCCGCACGGCCGCGGTGCGCTACGGCTATATTCACCCAGAGGACAACCCCAACCATTGGGGCGCCGACGTGGTGGTGGACCACCCGCTGGACCTGCGCAAAGTGATCGACAGCGCGTTGTGTGGCTGCTGAACCCAGACTGATGCCCGGGCACCACCCCTTGTAGGAGCGGGTTTACCCGCGAATGCGTGCGATCAGGCGCCAGTGTTGTCTGGGCTGACGCATTCGCGGGTAAACCCGCTCCTACACGGGACGGGGTCGCCCTCACGAACTCGAAGGACAGAACCATGTTCGACTACACCGCCCGCCCCGACCTGCTCAAAGGCCGGGTCATCCTGGTTACCGGTGCCGGCCGCGGCATCGGCGCTGCTGCTGCCAAGGCCTATGCCGCACTGGGCGCCACTGTGCTGCTGCTGGGCAAGACCGAAGCCAACCTGAACGAGGTCTACGACCAGATCGCGGCCGCCGGGCATCCGCAGCCGGTGGTCATTCCGTTCAACCTGCAAACCGCGCAGGCACATGAGTACGACGAGCTGGCGGTCATGATCGAAGAGCAGTTCGGCCGCCTTGACGGCCTGCTCAACAACGCCTCGATCATCGGCCCGCGCACGCCACTGGAACAGCTGTCAGGCGACCATTTCATGCGCGTGATGCACATCAACGTCAATGCCACCTTCATGCTCACCAGTACCCTGCTGCCGCTGCTGAAGCTGTCGGAAGACGCCTCGGTGGTGTTCACCAGCAGCAGCGTGGGGCGCAAGGGCCGTGCCTACTGGGGCGCCTACGGCGTGTCCAAGTTCGCCACCGAGGGCCTCATGCAGACCCTGGCCGACGAACTGGAAGGCGTGGCGCCGGTGCGAGCCAACAGCGTCAACCCCGGGGCCACGCGCACCGCGATGCGGGCGCAGGCTTACCCTGGCGAGAACCCGCAAAACAACCCGCTGCCTGAAGAGATCATGCCCGTGTACCTGTACCTGATGGGGCCGGACAGCAAGGCCGTGAATGGGCAGGCGCTGAACGCTCAGTAACGGCTGGGATAGCCGGGGCCGCACCGCGGCCCATCGCGGCCTTGCTTCGCAGCGGGCCAGGCCTACCCGGCGGCCAACGCCGGGCGCATACGTTCCTGCTGGCGCCCCTCAAGCTCCATGCACCGCTGCAGGAACAGGAACATGCAGTCGTAGCTCTTGCAGATCGCCCTGCGCAACTCGGTGCGCAAGCCCAGGCTGGGGTTCTCGCCGGCCAGGGTACAGATGATTTCCAGCGCCTCCCACGGGTGCGCATCGTCATACTGGGCGTGCATCTTCAGCCATTTCATCGCCCGCTTGCGCCCTTCCTCCGGGAAGCCCATGGCGTAGGTGTCGGTCGAACACACCACTGCCGACCATTCGCCCGTCGCGCCTTCGATGGCATAGTTGGTCGCGGCCATGGCAATGGCCAGGTTCTCGGTGGCACACACCCGCCAGCACCAGTCGTTCAGGCCGTTGAGTTCCGGCGGCACGTCCTGGGCCTGCAGGTCGTGCAGGTGCACACCATGCGCCTGGCACCAGTTCACCCAGTAATCGGCATGGTTGAGCTCGACCCGGATATTACGCATCAGCCAGCGCCGCGCCATGTCCTCACCCTGGTGCCGACCGTAGCGGGTCTTGGTCAGGTTGTGGGCCATGTACAGCGAGAACTGCTCCACCACCGGCCAGCCGCCAATCAGGTACTGGCGAATGGTCGATTGCTTCAGCTGGCCATCGCGCAGGCGTGCATAGAACTCATGCTCCACGACCCGGCGCTTGCTCTCGCGGCAATCTTCAATCAGTTGCTGAGCCCATTGGGGGTAACTGGCGGGGTCCATCAACGGCCCGATACGAACGAATGCATCAATCACTTTCAGCTCCTTGATCCTTGTGATTTCCAGCTAACGAAAGGTGCCAGGTGCACGCTGCAACAGAGGCCGGGCGGCGATCCGTTGGCGCTGCAGACTGTCACAGGTGAACACCTGGGGGCGTTCGATCAGGTAGCCCTGGGCGTAATCCACGCCAATTTCCTGCAGGGCCTGCTCGATCAGGGGCGTTTCGACGAACTCGGCGATGGTGCGCTTGCCCATCACATGGCCGATATGGTTGATGACTTCGACCATGGCCCGGTTGACCGGGTCGTCGAGCATGTCCTTGACGAAACTGCCGTCGATCTTGAGGTAATCCACGGGCAAATGCTTGAGGTAGGCGAACGAGGACATGCCGGCGCAGAAATCGTCGAGCGAGAAGCGGCAACCCAGGCCCTTGAGCTCGTTGATGAAGCGGATGGCACTGCCCAGGTTGGCGATGGCGCTGGTTTCGGTGATTTCGAAGCAGATCATCCGCGGCGGAATGGCGTACTCGACAAATAGCCGCTGCAGGTATTCCAGGAACTTGTCATCGCCGATGCTCGACCCCGACAGGTTGATCGCGCAGGTCGACAGCGGCCCTTCCCGCCCCTCGTCCAGGCACTGGCGGATGACCATGAATACATTGCGTACCACCCAGCGGTCCAGCGCCGTCATCAGGCCATAGCGCTCGGCCGCCGGAATGAAACTGCTGGGCAGGATGGTGCGGCCGCTTTCGTCGTGCAGGCGCAGCAGAATTTCGATGTGGCCCGGCCCCTCGAAGGATTTCAATGGGGCGATTTCCTGCGCGTACAGGCAAAACCGGTTCTCTTCCAGGGCAACATGCAAACGCTGGATCCAGGCCATTTCGCCAAAGCGCATGGACAGCTCGCTGTCGTCGGCGTGGTACACCTGCACGCGGTTGCGGCCTTTTTCCTTGGCCATGTAGCAGGCCATGTCCGCGGCACGCAACGAGGCTTCAAGGGTGCTGGGGGCCTGGGCCATGTGCACCAGGCCTATGCTGACCGTGGTCACAAACGGGCGCCCCTTCCACACGAAGTGCAGGCTTTGCACCAGCTGGCGCAGTTGCTCGGCGATGCGCTCGGCCTGGTCGCTGGGGCAATTTTCCAGCAGCACGCCAAATTCGTCGCCACCTAGCCGCGCCAAGGTGTCGCCCTCACGCAGGCCAGACTGCAGCACGGCACAGATGTGCCGCAGCAGCTCGTCGCCAGCGGCGTGGCCGCACGTGTCATTGACCAGCTTGAACTGGTCCAGGTCCAGGAACATCAGTGAATGCCGCCCGGCCTGGCGTGCCAGGCCATTGAGCGCCTGCTCCAGGCGGTATTCGAACTCGCGGCGGTTGGCCAGCCCGGTCAGGGCATCATGGGTAGCCTGCCAGGACAGGTTGGCAATGTACTGGCGCTCCTGGGTCATGTCGTGCAGCACCAGCACAATGCCGGCGACCTGGCCGTCATTGACGATCGGCGAGCCCACCAGGTTGATCGATACCGTGCTGCCGTCCAGGCGCTGGATCAGCCGCGCATGCTCGGCGCCGCCGTTGAGGCTGCCGTTGAGCACCTGTTCGACCAGGCTGGTGCCGTTTTCTTCGGCGTGCTCGTCGACCAGGCTGAACAGTGCCGAAAGCGGTAACCCTTGGGCCTGGGCAGCCTGCCAGTGGGTCAGCTGTTCGGCGGCCGGGTTCATGTAGCCGATGCAGCCGTCCACATCGGTGGTTATCACCGCGTCGCCGATGGCCTGCAGGGTAATCTGCGCCCGCTCTTTTTCTTCCTGCAGGGCACTGGCGAAGGCCTGGCGCTGGGCCAGCAGCTTGCTGGAGCGGCGCCAGGCGATGCAGATCAGGAACATGGCCGTCAGCAGGTTGGTGACCAGCAGCACCCGCAGCAGCATGCGCGACCCTTCGCCCAGCGCATCGCTGAAGGCCTTGGCCGCCGGCGTTACCCCTTCGTTGATGCTGACGATGCGGGCTTTCCAGGCTGCCACCGTAGCGGCGTCCACCGGGCCTGCTGCGAAACGCTCGTGCATCTCGTTTGCCAGCACATCCAGCTTCTCCAGGTAATCGTCACCGACATTCCAGTAGTCGATGGCGGTCTGCATATAGCTGATGTTACGGAAATTGCGGTAGAACCAGATGATGCGTTGCACATCGTCGGCGTGGTTGCCGCCCTGGAGTACCGCCTGGCCCGCGGCGGCCAGGTCGGGGTGCGGCTGGTCGAGCAACTCGCGCACCTTCTGGTCGCCCTGGGGCACGGTTATGGCCTGGCGATAGCGCTGATAGGTACCCTCGTCGCGGGTTTCGGCGTACAGGTTGAGGTAATAGATGGCATCTTTCTGCGCCTTGGACCACAAACTCTCGCCCGCAACGTAAGCGCGCACGGATGACAGCGTGTACAGGCTGAGACTACCCAGCGCCACCTGGAAGACCACGACGGCGATGAAGGGCCAGGTGATGCCCAGCAACTTTGGCGCTTCGAGTGTGCGATGTCCCTTCATGGAGTCCCTGTCACAGAGCAGATAAGGCGCAAATCGACCCAGACAAGCACAGCGTAGGCCATTTGCCATCGCTGTGAAGGGGATTTTTATGACAAGGCAGCGGGGGCATTGCGCAGCCTGGGTCGGCCCAGGATTCAGCTCTGTTGCAGATGCCCGTACAGCTTGGCATACAACCCACCTTCGGCAATCAACTGCTGGTGGTCGCCATCTTCCGCCACATGCCCACCATCGAACACCAGCACCCGGTCGGCCTGTTTCACGGCCGACAGGCGGTGGGCGATGATCAGCGTGGTGCGGCCACTGAGGAAGCGCGCCAAGGCCTGATGCAGGTTGTATTCGGTGGCCGCATCCAGCGCCGACGTGGCCTCGTCGAGGATCACCACCTTGGGCTCGGCCAGCACCATGCGGGCGATGGCCAGCCGCTGGCGCTGGCCACCGGACAAGCGCACACCCGACCGCCCCACCACGCTGTCCAGGCCCTGTGGCAAGGCGGCGATGGTGGCGTCCAGCTGGGCGATGCGCAGCGCCTGCCAACAGGCCTCGTCACTGCAGTCACGGCCCATGGTGAGGTTGGCACGTACGGTGTCATTGAACAGCGATGGGTGCTGCAGCACCACCGCCACGTTTTCGCGCAGGGTTTCCAGGCCGATTTCCTGCAAGCTGGCCCCGCCAAAGCGGATGGTCCCGGCCTGGGCGCTGTACAAACCCAGCAGCAGCTGCACCAGGGTGCTCTTGCCGCCGCCGCTGGCACCGACAATGGCCACCTTCTCACCCGGCGCGATCGACAGGTCGAGGTGGTCGAGCACGGGCTCATCGGCATAGGCAAAGCGCAGGTCACGCACCTCGATACCGACCGTGTCACGGCCGGCGAACGGGTCGCTGGCCGCCGGGTACTGCGGCTCGTCGGCCCGCGCCAGCAGCTCGTTGAGGCGGCTGAGGGCGCCGCCGGCGGCATAGTAGGCGTATTGCAGGTTGAGCAACTGCTCGACCGGGCCAATCATGAACCACAGGTAGCTGAACACCGCCAGCATCTGGCCGATCGACAGGTCGGAAAACAGCACGGTCAGCATGGCCGCCGCGCGGAAAATATCGATACCGAACTGGAACAGCAAACCACTGGCGCGGCCACTGGCGTCGCTTTTCCATTGCGAGTCGACGGCATAGTCGCGCACTTCGCGGGCGCGCAGGCCCAACCGGCCGAGGAAATAGCCCTGCCGGTTGCCCGCGCGTATTTCCTGTATCGCATCGAGGGTTTCCGCCAGGGCCTGGGTGAACCGTGCGGTGCTGTCGTTCTCGAGCTTTTTGAGGTGCTTGACGCGTTTGCCCAACTGCACGGTGAAGTAAATCACCAGCGGGTTGAACAGCAGGATCAGCAACGCCAGTTGCCAGTGCATCCAGATCAGGATGGCGGCCGTGCCGGTCAAGGTGAGCATGGCCACCAGGAAGCGGCTGAGGGTTTCGCCCACGAACTTGTCGAGGGTGTCCAGGTCGGTGACCAGGTGCGTGGTGACCGTACCACTGCCCAGGCTTTCGTATTCCTGCAGCGAAATACGCTTGAGCCGCTCGATCAGGCGGATGCGCAGGCGGTAGACGATGTCCTTGGCCAAGCCGGCGAACAATTTGGCCTGCACCACGTTGAAGGCCAAGGCGGCCAGGCGCAGGCACAGGGTAAGGCACAGCATCAGGCCGATGTAGCCGGCGGCCACCTGCCAGCCCGACGGCAGCAGGTGGTTCATCCACTTCAGTGCCGCATCGCCATGGCCGAGCAGCACTTCGTCTACCAGCAACGGCAGCAACAGCGGGATGGGCACGCTGCAGCAGGCCGCGAGTACGGCGATCAGGTTGGCCGACCAGAGGTGCTTGCGATGGTGCAGGGCCAGCCGGCGGATTTCCGCCCAGCTCAGCCGGTCTGCGGCCGTGCAGGGCTTGCCCGGTACCGGGTCGGGGGACCCAGGCAGGTCAAGCACAGGTGGCCTGCTGCAGCCAGCGGCCGAGCAACGGTTGCAGGCGCTCCAACGGCTGGTAGCCGTTGGTCAACAGCGCCAGTTGCCCGTTGCGCTCGGCGAGCAGGGTCGGAAAACCGGCGATGCCCAGGTCCTGGGCCCACACGAAATCGGCCGCGGTGGCGGCGCGGGTATCGGCCTGGGCGAAGGTGGAGGCGAATTCGGCACGGTCGAAACCGGCCTGTTCAGCCAGCTCGACCAGTTGAGGCGCGGTGGTCACATCCATGCCCTGCTCGTAGAACGCGCGCTGGATCAGCGCCAGCAGCGGCCAGACGCGCTCGCCACCCAGTTCGCGGGCGCTGACCAGGGCGCGGCAGGCCGGCTCGGTGTCGTAGACGAAACCGTCCGGCATGGCCCCTTCAAAGCGGAACGCCTGGCCCGTAGCATCGGCCACCGCCTGCCAGTGTTCGAGGATGTACTTGCGGGTGGCGCTGTCCAGCGCACTGCCGCCCGTGCGCAGCCCGCCCACCACCAGGTGGGTGGGCACACCCGCCTCATGCGCCTGGGCGATCAGGGCCGCGGCCACTGGCGCGAAACCCCAGCACCAGGAGCACATCGGGTCCATCACATAGATCAGGCGGGCAGCCATGCATCAGGCCTCGGCTTTGTAGTTGTAACCAATCGGGTGCGGCAGGTTGCGCGCCTTGGCCAGCTCGATCTGCTTCTGCCGGTCGATGGCGCTGCGGCGGGTCTTTTCGCTCAGGGTGTCCCAGCAATGCGGGCAACTGACACCTGGCGAATAGTGCTCGGACGCGCGCTCCTGGGCATTGATCGGGTGGCGGCAGGCGTGGCACTGGTCGTACTCGCCTTCGCTCAGGTCATGGCGCACCGTGACGCGGTTGTCGAAGACGAAGCAGTCACCATCCCACAGGCTTTGTTCCTGAGGCACTTCCTCGAAGTACTTCAGGATGCCGCCCTTGAGATGATAGACCTCCTCGAAGCCTTCACCGAGCATATAGCTGGAGGCTTTTTCGCAACGGATGCCGCCCGTGCAGAACATGGCCACCTTCTTGTGCTTGCTGGGGTCGAAGTTGGCCTTGATGTACTCGGGGAACTCGCGGAAGGTTTCGGTCTTCGGGTCGATGGCGCCCTTGAAGGTGCCAATGGCCACTTCGTAGTCGTTGCGGGTGTCGATCAGCAGCACTTGCGGGTCGCTGATCAGGGCGTTCCAGTCCTTGGGCTCGACGTAGGTGCCCACGGCCTGGTTGGGGTCCACGCCGGGCACGCCGAGGGTGACGATCTCTTTCTTGAGCTTGACCTTGGTGCGGTAGAACGGCTGTTCGTCGCAGTACGACTCTTTATGGTCGATATCGACCAGGCGAGGGTCGTTGCGCAGCCAGGCCAGCAGGCCGTCGATGCCTTCGCGGGTGGCCGACACGGTGCCGTTGATGCCCTCATGGGCCAGCAGCAGGGTGCCCTTGACCTGGTTGTCGAGCATGGCTTTGAGCAATGGCTCGCGCAACTCGACGTAGTCTTGCAGGGTAACGAACTTGTACAGCGCCGCGACGACGATGGCTTGGGACATGAAGCAGGTTCTCCAGGTGGTTGCCCTCGTAAGGGGCGGACCGGGTTTGACGGTGTGGCAAAAAAAAACAGGGGGCGCTTTGCGCCCCTTTCGCGACACGAGGCCGCTCCTACAGGGATCGCACCCGCCATCAGGCTGTGCAGTCGCTGTAGGAGCGGCCTCGTGCCGCGAAAGGGCCGCAAAGCGGCCCCCGGATCTTGCAGGATTCTACCAGAACAACAGCAAGGTTTCAGTGCCCGCCGCCGGCGCATACCGGCGAGGCCGGTGCAGCGCCGACCTTGGCCCACTCTTCGCCGGTGTAGGTATGGATGGCCAGGGCGTGGATCTGGCCCATCAGCTCACCCATGGTGGCGTACACCTTCTGGTGGCGCTTGACGCTGTTCAACCCGGCAAACTGCTCGCTGACGATCACTGCCTTGTAGTGGGTCTCCTGACCACGACTGTGCATGTGGCTTTCATCGAGCACTTGCAGGTGTTGCGGCGCCAGGCTGGCCAGCTGCTGTTCGATACGCTGTTGCATGGTCATTGCGGCTTACTCACTTCTTAGCTGGGGCGGCGGCCTTGCCAGCGTTCGGGTCCAGCTCTTTGGTCATGTCTTCGAGCAGCTTGTTCACCACCGGTACTGCCGGCTCGAGGCTCTGCTGGGTCAGCTGCGCCGACTGCTGGGTGACCTTGGGCATTTCGCGCAGCACTTTCTTGCCCAGCGGCGACTCGTAGAACTTGGCCAGGTCCTTGAGTTCCTGCTCGGTGAAGGTCTGGGTGTACAGGTCGACCATCTTCGGCTTCAGCTTGTTCCAGCCGATGGCGTTGTCCAGCGCGGCGTTGGCCTTGGCCTGGTAGCTTTCCAGCACCGGCTGCTTGCTGGCCGGGGCTTTGGTCTGGGCGAAGCGCTGGGCGAACATCTGCTGGACCTGCATGTACACCGGGGTGCCCAACTTGTCGGCGTTGGCCAGGGTCAGGAATTTCTCGGCAGCAGCGTTGTGGGTGGCGGTGGCAGCGAGTACCTGGCCGCTGGCGCAAACCAGGGCAACGGCGGCACAAAGGACACGGAGACGGGTCATTGCATTTCCTTCAGAGAGAGGGAGGCGGGTACCTCAGAGTAGAGCATTCTGCGCCGTGGTAGCGCGGTGCTCAAGTGGCACGACGAGCGACGGAACCGCCCGGTCGAATCAAGGCCTAAACTGCGAATTCGATCTACACAGGAGTGAGTACAGAATGAGCCGTATCGAGACAGACAGCCTGGGCCCGGTCGAAGTTCCTGAGGACGCCTACTGGGGTGCGCAGACCCAGCGTTCGCTGATCAACTTCGCCATCGGCAAGGAACGCATGCCGCTCGCGGTGGTGCACGCCCTGGCGCTGATCAAGAAGGCCGCGGCACGGGTCAACGACCGCAATGGCGACCTGCCGGCCGACATCGCCCGGCTGATCGAACAGGCCGCCGACGAGGTGCTGGCGGGCAAGCACGACGACCAGTTCCCGCTGGTCGTCTGGCAGACGGGCAGCGGCACCCAGAGCAACATGAACGTCAACGAGGTGATTGCCGGGCGAGCCAATGAACTGGCTGGCCAGGGCCGGGGCGGCAAAACGCCGGTGCACCCCAACGACCACGTCAACCGCTCGCAAAGCTCCAACGACTGCTTCCCGACCGCCATGCACATTGCCGCGGCGCAGGCCGTGCAGGAAAAACTGCTGCCTGCCATCGGCGAACTCTCGGCCGGGCTGGCCGAACTGGCGGCGCGGCACAACAAACTGGTCAAGACCGGCCGCACGCACATGATGGATGCCACGCCGATCACCTTCGGCCAGGAGGTATCGGCCTTTGTTGCCCAGCTGGACTACGCCCAACGTGCCATTCGTGCCACCCTGCCGGCCGTGTGCGAACTGGCCCAGGGCGGTACTGCCGTGGGCACCGGGCTGAATGCCCCGCACGGTTTTGCCGAAGCCATTGCCGCCGAACTGGCAGCAGAGTCCGGGCTGCCGTTCGTCACCGCGCCTAACAAGTTCGCCGCCCTGGCCGGCCATGAACCGCTGACCAGCCTGGCCGGCGCGCTGAAAACCCTGGCAGTGGCCCTGATGAAAATCGCCAACGACCTGCGCCTGCTGGGCTCCGGCCCGCGTGCCGGGTTGGCCGAGGTACGCCTGCCGGCCAACGAACCGGGCAGCTCGATCATGCCGGGCAAGGTCAACCCTACCCAGTGCGAGGCGCTGTCGATGCTGGCGTGCCAGGTATTGGGCAACGATGCGGCAATCGGCTTTGCCGCCAGCCAGGGGCATTTGCAGCTGAACGTGTTCAAGCCGGTGATCATCCACAACCTGTTGCAGTCGGTCGAGTTGCTGGCCGATGGCTGCCGCAACTTCCAGCAGCACTGCGTGGCGGGTATCGAGCCCGACGCCCAGCAGATGGCCGCACACCTGGAACGCGGGTTGATGTTGGTAACCGCGCTGAACCCGCACATCGGCTATGACAAAGCCGCGGAGATCGCCAAGAAGGCCTACAGCGAAGGCAAGACCCTGAGGGAAGCTGCGCTGGAGTTGAAGTACCTGACCAATGAGCAGTTCGACCAATGGGTAAGGCCGGAGAACATGCTGGCACCGGGTGGCAAAGGCTGAGTTATTGATTGCCTGTACTGGCCCCATCGCTGGCAAGCCAGCTCCCACAGGGTCACCTCGGGCCTGAGCATTGCGCGGTCCTGTGGGAGCTGGCTTGCCAGCGATGGGGCCAGTACAGGCGTTCAAGGGACCTGGGCCAACCGCGCCCTGCGGGCACGCCAGCCGGCCACCAGCGATGGCCCCAACGCCACCAGGGCCGAGCCGAACACCACCGTCACCGCCCCCACATAGCCCAACGCATTGATGTCTTCAGCGTGCACATAGTCAGGCCATACCAGCGCCGCCAGCGCCACTGCAACAAAGGTCACCAGCGGCGTCAGTGCCAGCGTGGCACTCACCCGTGATGCCTCCCAGTGCGCCAGCGCTTCGGCGAACGCGCCGTAGGCCACCAGGGTATTCAGGCAGCACGCCAGCAACAGCCAGCCCTGCACCGGGGTCAGTTGCAACGCTTGCAGCGGGTGCACCCAAGGCGTGAGCAGCGCAGCACAACTGAGGTAGATCACCATCATGACCTGCTGCGAATGCCACACCGTCAGCAACTGCTTCTGGCTCAGCGCATAGAACACCCAGATGCTGGTGGCCAGCAATATGGTCAGCACACCCGTGGTGTAGGCCCCCAGCGAGGTCAGCAGTTCGTCCAGGCGCTGGTTGAAGAACAGGCCAAACCCCGCCAGCAGCACCAGCAGCCCTACACCCTGCCCCAGGCTGAAGCGCTCACGGAATACGAACACACTGGCCACCAGCAACAACACCGGGCCAATCTGCACCACCAACTGTGCAGTACCTGGGCTTAGCAGGTTGAGCCCGATCAGGTACAGCACGTAGTTGCCCATCAAGCCGAAGACGGCAACGGCCACCAGGCCCTTGCCCTTTGCTGGCAGCTTACGAATGGAAGGCAATCGCCGCTGGGCCGCCAGCCAGGCAAACAGCAGGCCGCCCGAGACCAGCAGGCGGTACCAGGTGACGGTGATCGGGTCGACCACTTGCAGCACCTGCTTGAGCTTGATCGGCAGAATGCCCCAGAGCAGCGCCGTCAAGAGTGCCAGGAACAGGCCATAGCCCCAGCGGCCAGAAGTGGTATGCATAAAGTCCTCGATCAAGCCCGTGGTGGCGATTGCTGGATTCTACGGGCTTGCTGGGTAGGTGCGGGGGAACGTGCCGAGAAAAGAATTCATCAGGTCATTCTTTTGCAGCATGGCTTGAGGTCACACCAGGCAACCTACTTCTTGTGCTTGGCAAACGCCGCCTCAAGCGCCTCGTTGATGGTGCGCAGCACCTTCACCCGGGCCCAGCGCTTGTCGTTGGCCTCTACCAACGTCCATGGCGCAATCTCGCTGCTGGTACGGTCGACCATGTCCCCCACGGCCTGGGCGTAGTCATCCCATTTGTCCCGGTTGCGCCAGTCATCCTCGGTGATCTTGTAGCGCTTGAACGGGATCTGCTCGCGCTCTTCGAAGCGCTCCAGCTGGGTCTGCTGGTCGATGGCCAGCCAGAACTTGACCAATACCACCCCGGCGTTCACCAACTGTTCCTCGAAATCATTGATCTCGCTGTAGGCGCGCATCCAGTCAGCCGGCGTGCAGAACCCCTCTACCCGCTCCACCAGCACCCGGCCATACCAGGAGCGGTCAAAAATGGTGAACTTGCCCCGCGCCGGGATGTGCCGCCAGAAGCGCCACAGGTAAGGCTGCGCGCGCTCTTCTTCGGTGGGCGCGGCAATCGGCACGATACGGTACTGGCGCGGGTCCAGCGCAGCGGCCACCCGGCGGATGGCCCCGCCTTTGCCGGCAGCATCGTTGCCTTCGAACACCGCCACCAATGCATGGCGGCGCATGCGCTTGTCCCGCAGCAGCCCGGCAAGGCGGGCCTGCTCGGTCACCAGCTGTTCCTGGTAATCGGCCTTGTCCAGGCGCACGCTCAAGTCCAGCGCCCCCAGCAGGCTGCGGTCATCGATGCTACGCCCCAATGGGGCCACGTTCCCCTGGTGCTTGCCCTTGGGGTTGTTGGCCAGCGCGGCCTGCAAGCTTTCCAGCAGGATGCGCCCGACCGCGAGGCTACGGTAGTTCGGGTCGACCCCCTCGACGATGTGCCACGGTGCATAATCGCGGCTGGTGCGGCGCAGCACGCGCTCGCCAAAGCGTACGAAGCGGTCGTAGGTTTTCGACTGCTGCCAGTCCAGCGGGCTGATTTTCCAGCTGTGCAGCGGGTCGTCCTTCAGCGATTCCAGGCGCGCCTTCATCTGTTTCTTGGACAGGTGGAACCAGAACTTGATGATCAGCGCGCCTTCGTCGCAGAGCATTTGCTCCAGGCGTTCGGCACCGGTGATGGCCTGGTCGAGCACGGCATCCTTGAGCACCCCGTGCACCCGCCCCTGCAGCATCTGGCTGTACCAGTTGCCAAAAAACACGCCCATCCGCCCCTTCGGCGGCAAGGCCCGCCAATAGCGCCATGCCGGCGGCCGGGCCAGCTCTTCGTCGGTCTGCTGGTCGAAGGTCAGCACATCGATCATGCGCGGGTCCATCCACTCGTTCAGCAGCTTTACCGTCTCCCCCTTGCCAGCGCCCTCAACGCCGTTGATCAGCACGATCACCGGGAAGCGCGCCTGCTGCTTGAGTTCGTACTGGGCTTCGAGCAGGGCCTCGCGCAACGCGGGCACCTCGGCGTCGTAAGCCTCCTTGTCGATGCTGTGGCCGATTTCGGCGGATTCGAACATGCATGGGCTCCTTCAATGGATAACCAAGACTAGCGGAATTC
>NZ_JBICMS010000022.1:0-1248 GCF_043106615.1 Pseudomonas sp. CJQ_9
CAACGACCCGGCAATCCCCTGCTGCCCCAGGTACTGCAGCAGCAACGGCGCGAACTGCCCGATCATCCCGGTATCCATGCCCAGCGCCTTGAAGGCATTGTCCAGGTCGCTGCGGTTTTCCACGCTGTTGCCCAGTGCATTGCTCAATGCCGACTGACTGCCCTTGTTCACGCCGGCGTCGCTGAGGTTGACGGCGAAGATCGCCCTAAATAGTGGTCTCAAAAACTATCATTTTTGACAGTGGCTGCACATTCCTTACGCCTAGATACTGGAATGAGCTGTCATTATTAGTGGCGATCCTATGTCACCTTAAAACGGGGAATGAAGATATGCACAAACACGAAAATCACGTTTATTCAGCCTACGGACAAACTGTGAATGTACTTTCTAGCGAAACTCTTTTGAGGTTCAATGGCGAGTACTTTTCACCAGTGTTCGGCGGCTATCTACTCGGAAACGGGAATCGCTGTTATTCACCAAATTTAATGCGATTCCTCTCCCCTGATACGTTATCCCCCTTCGATAAGGGGGGAATCAACCTTTACGCTTACTGTTCAGGTGACCCGATTAATTATGTCGACCCATCGGGCCAATTTTCTGTCAAAGAGCTGCTAAGCATTCGCTCACGTAGGCCCAAACTTAGGACTGCGGGAGCTATAGAACGTCACCCTACTGCCCTAAATCCAACAAGCAGCGTGCCAGAAGGTTATAAGCTGGTGGGTTATCATGGCAGCTCATCAAAGTACAAGCAGTCTTTGGAGAAGAGAATCGAGCCTCGACCTGGTGATGGAAATACAGTGGGTGCGGGCTTCTACTTTTCCTCGCGCCGTGATATAGCATCAAAGTATAACGGGGGGGACAGAAGTAAAGCTCAAGTATTCGGGGTATACACAAAAGACTTCAACCGCCTTGAGGAGGGTAGGGATTTTGACTATTATGGTGACAGCAAAGAATTGTTCGCTATTCGCGAACATGTATTTGACATGTTCGTTGTTAGAGCGGAGATAAAGGGGCCCCTCATTCGTAGAAACTCGTATCGCAACATGGATGCGAACACGCGGCGATAACCTTCAACTGATTGCGCTCTCGGAGGCCCACCTGACGAGTGACGGGGTGCGGAGTGGCCTCAAATGGCTGCTGGCGTCTTGGCCTCTTTGGCGGTACTGACCGCCGGCTTCCGCGGCCCAGTGCGCCTGGTGGACTTCACCGAAGCCGCCTGACCAAACGTGATTCTGCGTTACAAATGTT
>NZ_JBICMS010000023.1:0-81486 GCF_043106615.1 Pseudomonas sp. CJQ_9
CACCTGCCCGACGGCAACATCGAATACCTCGGCCGCAACGACGACCAGGTCAAACTGCGTGGCCTGCGTATCGAACTGGGCGAAATCCAGGCCGGCCTCACGGCCATCGAAGGCGTCAAGGAGGCTGTCGTGCTCGCCCATGACCAACGCCTGGTGGCTTACTACACCGGCGCCCTGCACAGCACGGACACCCTGCGCACGGCGCTGCTCGCGCAGTTGCCGGAGTTCATGGTCCCGGCACTGTTCATGCACCTCGACACCCTGCCGCTGAGCCCCAACGGCAAGCTCGACCGCAAGGCCTTGCCTGCACCCGGTGCCATCGAGGACCGCCCCTACGCTGCCCCCGAAGGCGAAACCGAAACCCTGCTCGCGGCCCTGTGGTGCGAACTGCTGGGCGTGGAGCAGGTGGGGCGGCATGACAACTTCTTCGAACTGGGCGGCCACTCGCTGCTGGCCGTGACATTGACGTCACGGCTACGCGAGCAAGGCCTGGAGGCCGATGTGCGCGCCTTGTTCGACCAACCGACCCTGGCCGGCTACGCAGCCATCACAGACAGCATGGAGATCGTCCTGTGAGCATCAACCAATTACTGGCAACACTGACCGCGCAGAATGTGCAGCTGGCACTCAAGGATGGCCAACTGGTGGTCCAGGGCAACCGCCAGGCGCTGACCGACAGCACCCTGGTGGCGCAACTGCGTGCGCACAAACCCACCCTTGTCGGCATGCTCGAGCGAGGGGAGTACGTGGCGGTCAAGCAGGGCGCGGTACAGGTGCCGGGCAACCTCATTGCGCCAGGCTGCACGCACATCACCCCGCAACTGCTGAACCTGGTCACGCTCGACCAGGCCAGCCTGGACAGCGTGGTCAGCGTGATCCCGGGTGGCGCGGCCAACGTGCAGGACATCTACCCACTGGCGCCGTTGCAACAAGGCATGCTGTTCCACCACGCCAGTGCCAGCGACCATGACCCGTACGTGATGCAGGCGCGCTTTGTGTTCGCCAGCGAGGCGCGCCTGCAGGCATTCGCCGACGCCTTGAACGGGGTGATCGCCCGCCACGATATCCTGCGCACCTCGGTGCACTGGCAAGGGTTGCAAGCGCCGGTGCAGGTGGTATGGCGCAAGGCCGAACTGACGGTCATGACCCTGCCCGTCGATGCCCCAAAGCGTGACTGGCTCGACCTGACCCAGGCGCCGCTGATGCGCCTGCTGCGTGATGCGCCACAGGCCGACGGGCGCCTGACTGCGACCTTGCAGTTCCACCATATCGCCATGGACCACAGTGCCCTGGAGGTGGTGCGCCACGAGCTGATTGCATTTCTCAGCGGCGCTCAGGCGCAACTGGGCACACCGGTGCCGTTTCGCAACTATGTTGCGCAGGCGGTGCTGGGGATCAGCGAAGCCGGGCACGAAGCATTCTTCCGCGACATGCTTGGCAGTGTCGACGAAGCCACCCTGGCGTATGGCTTGCAGGACGTGCAGGGCGCTGGCGAGGTGCATGCCGAGCACCAGCTCGACCTGCCATTGGCCCTGTGCCAAGGCTTGCGCGCCCAGGCCCGCAGCCTGGGGGTGAGCGTCGCCAGCCTGTTCCACCTGGCCTGGGGCCGGGTACTGGGGGGCCTGACCGGGCGTGAGCAGGTGGTGTTCGGCACCGTGCTGATGGGCCGCCTGTTGGGCGCCGAGGCGACCGACCGGGCGCTGGGGATCTTCATCAATACCTTGCCACTGCGGGTTGACCTGGGCAGCGCCGACCTGGGCAGCGCGGTGCGCGCCACCCACCAGCGCCTGAGCGCGCTGATGCGCCATGAACATGCGCCCCTGGCCTTGGCCCAACGCTGCAGCGGCGTGGCCGCACCGGCGCCGTTGTTCAATGCGTTGCTGAACTACCGCCACAGCGCGCCAGGCAGCAGCGAGCCACGCCGTGCCGCCTTGAGCGGCATCGATATCATCGACTCGGCCGAAGCGACCAACTACCCGCTGACGCTGAGCGTGGACGACCTGGGCGAGGCGTTTCGCCTGACCTTGCTGGCCAGCCCGCAAGTGCCGGCACAGCGCGTGTGTGCGTATGTCCAGCAAACGCTGGAAAGCCTGCTGCAAACCCCACACCTGGCGGTGAACCGGCTGGCCATGCTGCCCCCCGCTGAACGCGAAACGCTGCTGGAAGGCTTCAACGCTTGCGCCACCCGCCACGCGCAGCACCTGACCCTGCACCAACGTATCGAGCAACAGGTTGCCCGTTGCCCAGAGGCCATCGCGGCAACGAGTGGCGGCGCCCAACTGAGCTACGGCGAACTCAACCGCCGCGCCAATGCCTTGGCCCACCACCTGATCAGCCTGGGTGTGCGCCCGGACGACCGGGTGGCCGTGGTGGCCCGGCGCGGCCTGGACACGCTGGTCGGCCTGCTGGCCGTGCTCAAGGCCGGCGCAGGTTACGTGCCGGTAGACCCGGCGCACCCCGACGAGCGCATCGGCTACCTGCTGGCAGACAGCAGCCCCGCGGTGGTACTGACGCAACAGGCGTTGAGCCATCGCCTGGGTCACACCGGCGTACCGCTGCTGTTACTGGACCAGGCGGACTGGCCTGCCAGCGACGCCAACCCGGTCGTGCCCGGGCTTGCTGCGCAGCACCTGGCCTATGTGATCTACACCTCCGGCTCGACCGGGCAGCCCAAGGGCGTGATGGTTGAACACCGCAGCGTCAGCAACCTGGTTGACTGGCACTGCCGTGCTTTCGACCTGTGCCAGGGGCGGCACACCTCCAGCCTGGCCGGCTTTGGCTTCGATGCCATGGCCTGGGAAGTGTGGCCGGCATTGTGCGCCGGGGCCACGCTGCACCTGGCGCCGACCACCGAGGGCCACGACGACCTCGACGCCATGCTCGCCTGGTGGCAGGCGCAGCCGCTGGACGTCAGTTTCCTGCCCACACCGGTGGCTGAATATGCCTTCAGCCATCACCTGGAACATCCGACCTTGCGCACCCTGCTGATAGGTGGCGACCGCTTGCGCCAGTTCAATCGCACCCAGCGCTTTGCCGTGGTCAACAACTATGGGCCGACCGAGGCCACTGTGGTGGCCAGTTCCGGGGCGCTGGAGGCGGGCGGTGTGCTGCATATCGGCAAGCCGGTCGACAATGCGCGGCTGTACGTGCTCGACGCGCATATGCAACCGGTCGCCCTGGGCGTGCCGGGCGAGCTGTACATCGGTGGCGTCGGGGTTGCCCGGGGCTACTGGAACCGCCCGCAGTTGACCGCCGAGCGGTTCTGCGACGATCCGTTCATGGCGGGCGGGCGCCTGTACCGCACCGGCGACCTGGTGCGCTGGCTGCCGGACGGCACGCTCGACTACCTGGGCCGTAACGATGACCAGGTGAAAATCCGCGGCGTACGCATCGAGCTGGGCGAAATCGAAAGCCGCCTGGCAGCCTTGGCCGGTATCGCCGAAGCGGTGGTCATCGCGCGTGAGGATGAACCCGGGCACCCGCAGCTGGTGGCGTATTTCACCGCCAGCCCCGACGTGCAGCCGCTCAACCCTGAAGGCCTGCGCGGGCAGCTGCAGGCACACCTGCCGGCCTACATGGTGCCGGTGGCGTTCGTCGAGCTGCCGGTGTTGCCACTGACGGCCAATGGCAAGCTCGACCGCCGGGCGTTGCCGCGCCCTGGGCGTGCGGCGCTGTTCGAACAGGCTTACGCAGCGCCGCAGGGTGAGCTGGAGCTGGCCCTGGCACAGATCTGGGCGGAACTGCTGCAGGTCGAGCGCGTGGGGCGCGACGACCATTTCTTCAGCCTGGGTGGCCATTCGCTGCTGGCCATGCGCATGGTGTCGCAGGTGCGCGTGCGCCTGGGCGTGGAACTGAGCCTGGCCGAGCTGTTCGCCAACCCGCAGCTGGCTGCGGTAGCCCAGGTGTTGGCCGGGGCCGTTGGCACTGCGCTGCCGGCGATCGTGCCGGTGCCGCATGAGCAGCCGCTGCCGATGTCGTTCGCCCAGCAGCGGCTGTGGTTCCTGGCGCAGATGGAGGGCGGCAACCAGGCCTACAACGTGCCGTTGGCCCTGGGCCTGCGCGGGCCGCTGGATAGTGCTGCGCTGGAGGGCGCGCTGTTGCGCATCATCGAGCGCCACCAAACGTTGCGCAGCCGCTTCGTTGCGCGTGATGACGGCGCCGAGGTGGTGATTGCCGCCACTGCGGGCGACGGCTGGTTCAGCTGTGAAACACTGGCCGCTGAAGCGTTGCCAGGCCGCCTGCAGGAACTGGCGGCAGCGCCGTTCGACCTGGCCCACGGGCCGTTGCTTCGTGCCCACGTGCTGAGCTTGGGCGCGCAACACCATGTGCTGGCACTGACCGTGCACCACATCGTCGCCGATGGCTGGTCGCTGGGGGTGCTCACCCATGAACTGAGCGTGCAGTACGCAGCCGTGTGCAACGGTCGCGATGACCCGCTGCCGCCGTTGGCCATCCAGTACCCAGACTACGCGGTATGGCAGCGCCGCTGGCTGGCTGGCGAGCAGCTGCAACGCCAGGCGGCCTTCTGGCAGCAGAACCTCGAAGGTGCCCCCGAGCTGCTCAAGCTGCCTGCTGACCGGCCACGGCCGCCGCGGCAAGACTTTGCCGGTGCAAGCCTGCCGGTGCAGTTCGAGCCACGCTTGACCGCTGCCCTGCGCGGCCTGGCCCGGCGCCACGGGGTGACGCTGTACATGACCGTGCTCGGTGCCTGGGCGGCCCTGCTCGGCCGCCTGGCAGGCCAGCCGGAAGTGGTGGTGGGCTGCCCGGTGGCAGGCCGCGGCCGGGCCGAGCTGGAGCCGCTGGCCGGGTTGTTCGTCAACACGCTGGCCATGCGCATCGACAGCAGCGCAGCAGGCACCGCGCAGGCACTGTTGCAGCAGGTGCGCGAGCGCGTGTTGCAAGCCCAGGCCCACCAGGATCTGCCGTTCGAGCAGGTGGTGGAAATGCTTCGCCCGGCGCGCAGCCTTGCGCACACGCCGCTGTTCCAGGTCAGCTTGAACTGGCAGGCCACCCAAGGCGCAGCCTTGCACCTGCAAGGCCTGCAACTGGAGGCCGTGCCCCAGGCCGCGGCAGTGGCCAAGTTCGACCTCACGCTCAACCTGGGCGAGCAGGGCGATACCTTGGCCGGCAGCCTTGACTACGCAACGGCACTGTTCGACGCCGCCACCGTGCAGCGCTACCTGGGCTACTTCGAGCGCCTGCTGTGGGCCATGGCCGATGATGACCAGCAAGCCCTGGCCCAGGTGGAGCTGATTGACGAGGCGCAGCGCCAGGATTTGCTACACGCGCGCAACGCCACCCATTACGCCTACCCGCGTGACGTTGCCGTGCACCACCTGTTCGAGCAGCGCGTGGCCCTCCACCCGCTGGCTGTGGCGGCGGTGCAGGGCGAACAGACCCTTTGCTATGGCGAGCTCAACGAGCGCGCCAACCGCCTGGCCCACTACCTGAACGCCAGCGGGGTAAAGCCTGGCGCTTGCGTGGCCATCCTGTTGCCGCGTTCGCTGTCACTGCTGGTGGCGCAACTGGCCGTGCTGAAGTGCGGTGCCGTCTACGTGCCGCTCGACCTGCATGCCCCCGCCGAGCGTCAGCTGTTCATGCTCGAGGACTGCCAGGCCGCGTTGCTGCTCACGGTTGCCGGCATGGCACCTGGCCTGCCGGTGCCCCGCCTGGAACTCGATGGGTTGGCACTCGACTGCCAACCCGTCGTCAACCTTGCCGCGGTGCTGGATGCCGGCAGCCCGGCGTATGTGATGTACACCTCCGGCACCACCGGCACACCCAAAGGCGTGTGTGTGCCGCACCGGGGCATCGCGCGCCTGGTATTGAACAACGGCTATGTCGACCTGCTGGCCAGCGACCGCTTCGCTTTTGCCTCCAACCCCGCATTCGATGCCAGCACCTTTGAGGTCTGGGGCGCGCTACTGAACGGGGGCCAGGTGCGCGTGATCGATCATGCCACGCTGATCGACCCCGCTAGCTTTGCCACGGCGCTGCTGGAGCAGCAGGTCAGCGTGCTGTTCCTGACCACTGCGCTGTTCAACCAGTATGTACAGCTGGTCCCTGCGGCGCTTGCCCGGCTGCGCGTGTTGCTGTGCGGTGGCGAACGTGCCGAGCCGGCAGCGTTCCGGGGTTTGCTGCAACAGGCCCCCGGCTTGCGTTTGTTCAACGGCTACGGGCCGACCGAAACCACCACCTTTGCGGTGACCTGCGAGGTACGCGAGTTGGCGGAAGACGCCGCGCAGGTACCCATTGGCCGGCCTATCGGCAATACCCAGGTGTATGTGCTGGATGCCTGGCAACGGCTGGTGCCAGAAGGTGTGGTTGGGGAACTGTACATTGGTGGCGATGGCGTGGCGCTGGGCTATTTGAACCGTGCCGAGCTGACGGCCCAACGTTTCATCGACGACCCCTTCAGCACCCAGCCGGGTGGGCGCTTGTACCGTACCGGCGACCTGGTGCGCTGGCGCGGCGACGGCCAACTGGAGTACCAGGGGCGCAACGACGATCAGGTGAAGATCCGCGGTTTTCGCATCGAGCTGGGCGAGATCGAGCAGCAGTTGGCTCAGGCCCCGGGCATCGGCGAAGTCGTGGTAATGGCCGTTGCCGATGCGTCCGGGCCGTTGCGCCTGGTGGCCTGGTACACCCGCCAGGCTGCCAGCCTGGACGCCCTGCAACTGCGGGGCTACCTGCGCGGCCGGTTGCCGGAGTACATGGTGCCATCGGCGTTCGTCGCCTTGGCAGGGCTACCGTTGAACGCTAACGGCAAGGTCGATCGCCGGGCCTTGCCGGCACCGGGGCCGCAGGACTTTGCGGTGGCGGCCTACGAGGCGCCCGAAGGCGAGCGCGAGCAGGCCTTGGCGGCGCTGTGGTCAGAGTTGCTGGACGTACAGCCGATCGGCCGCCAGGACCGCTTTTTCGAGCTGGGCGGCCATTCGCTGCTGGCCATGCGCATGCTGGCGCAGGTGCGCCAACGGCTGGGCCATGAGTTGGCACTGGCCGACCTGTTTGCCGACGACAGCCTGGCAGCGGTGGCCACCTGCCTGACGCGCGAGGGCCAGGCGTTGCCGGCCATCACGCCGGCGCCCCGCACAGGCCGGCTGCCGCTGTCGTTCGCGCAACAGCGCCTGTGGTTCCTGGCACAATTGCAGGAAGCCAGTGCGGCCTATCACATCCCCATCGCCCTGCGCCTGCAGGGCCCGCTGCAGCGTGCCGCACTGGAGCGCACGCTGCACCGGCTGATCGAGCGGCACGAAAGCCTGCGTTGCCACTTTGTCGCAGCGGATGGCGAGCCCCATGTACGCCTGGCCAGTGACAGCCGCGGTTTCAGCCTGGGTTGGCAGGACTGCCCAGGCCTTGACCCGGTGGCGTTGGCGGCGTTGCTGCGCGAAGACGCCGGCCAGGCCTTTGCCTTGGCCCATGACCTGCCCATCCGCGGGCGGCTGTTGCGCCTGGGCCAGGACCACCATGTGCTGCTGCTGACGCTGCACCACCTGGTCGCCGATGGCTGGTCGCTGGGGGTACTGGTCAGGGAGCTGGGTGCACTGTATCAGGCCTTCAGCACCGGGCAGCCAGACCCACTGCCTGCCTTGCCGGTGCAATACCTGGACTATGCCGTGTGGCAGCGCCGCTGGTTGAGTGGCACGGCCTTGCAACAGCAGGCGGACTATTGGGCCGCACAGTTGAGCGGCGCCCCTGTGCTTATCAGCCTGCCTTGCGACCGCCCCCGCCCGGAGCGGCAGCAGTATGCCGGCGACAGTGTCGAACTGTGCCTGGATCCGCGTTTGAGCAGCGAGCTCAAAGCCCTGTGCCGGCGCCATGCGGTCACGCCATACATGCTGTTCTTGGCGGTTTGGGGGGTACTGTTGGCGCGCCTGGCCGGCCAGGACGAAGTCGTGGTCGGCTCGCCGGTCGCCAACCGCCAGCAAGCAGAGGTGGACGGGCTGATCGGCATGTTCGTCAATACCCTGGCGCTGCGCCTGGATGTGTCGGGCGGACCGGATGTGGCGACGTTGCTGGCGCGGGTAAAAGCGGTCGTACTGGGCGGCCAGGCGCACCAGGATCTGCCGTTCGAGCAAGTGGTCGAACGGCTGCGCCCACGCCGTAGCCTGGCGCATACGCCGCTGTACCAGGTGTCGCTGGATTGGGATGGCAACCCAGGCCGCGAGGCGCTGCAGTTGGCAGACCTGGCGGTGACTGCACTGGGCGGCCCGGCCAGCGTCGCCAAGGTTGACCTGAGTTTGAGCCTGGGCGAGCGTGGCGACGGCTTTGCTGGCGGCATCGTGTACGCCACGGCGCTGTTCGAGCGGGCCACCATTGCGCGGTTCGCGGGCTATTTCGAGCAACTGCTGTGGGCCTTTGTGGCCGGTGACCGTGCCATTGCCGCGCATGCCCCGCTGCTGGATGCGCACGAGCGCAAGCGCTTGCTGTTGGACTTCAACGACACAGCCGTCGCCTACGACCTGGGGCAGACCTTGCACGGCCTGATCGAGGCGCAGGTTCGGCGCACCCCCGAGGCGGTGGCGGTCAGGGCCGAGAAGGGCGAGCTGACCTACGGCCAGCTCAACCAGCAGGCTAACCGCCTGGCGCACCACTTGATCGGCTTGGGGGTCAAACCGGACGATCGCGTGGCCATCTGCGTCGAACGAAGCCTGTCGATGGTGGTGGGGCTGCTGGCCATTCTCAAGGCCGGTGGCGCTTATGTGCCGGTGGACCCGGACTACCCGGCCGAGCGCGTGCGGTACATGCTCAGCGACAGCGCGCCGGTGGCGGTGCTGGTGCATGCGGCTACCCGGCACGTCCCGGAAGTGGGTCTGCTCATTGATCTGGACCAGCCGAGCTGGACGGATCAGCCTGTGGTTGACCCGGTTGTAGCAGGGCTCAATGCCCGGCACCTGGCCTACGTGATCTATACCTCCGGTTCGACCGGGCTGCCGAAAGGCGTGATGAACGAGCATGCCGGGGTCGTTAACCGCCTGCTGTGGATGCAGAACGCTTACGGCCTGGATGCGGCCGACGTGGTGATGCAGAAAACCCCGTTCAGTTTTGACGTATCGGTGTGGGAGTTCCTCTGGCCGTTGCAGACCGGTGCACGGCTGGTGATGGCCCGCCCCGGTGGGCACCGTGATCCGGAATACCTGCGCGAGGTGATCGCCCGCGAGCACGTCACCACCCTGCATTTCGTTCCCTCGATGCTCGACGTGTTCCTCTCCTCGACAGCCCCTGTCGCCGGGGCGGCCGCGCAGCCCGATCACAACGCAAGGCCGCGCCTACCCTTGGTACGTGTGATCTGCTCGGGTGAGGCGTTGCCGGGGAATTTGGTGCGGCGCTTCCACGCTCAGTTGCCAACCGTCGAGCTGCACAACCTCTACGGCCCGACCGAAGCTGCGGTGGATGTCAGCGCCTGGCACTGCACCAGCGCTCCGGACAACACCCCGATCGGCAAACCCATCGCCAACACCACCCTGTACATCCTCGACGACCAGCAGCAACCGGTGCCCCAGGGGGTAGCCGGCGAGCTGTACATCGGCGGCGTGCAGGTGGCCCGGGGCTACCTCAACCGCGCCGAACTCACCGCCGAGCGCTTCATCGACGACCCGTTCGTACCCGGCGCACGCCTGTACCGCACCGGGGACCTGGCGCGCCACCTGCCCGACGGCAACATCGAATACCTCGGCCGCAACGACGACCAGGTGAAGCTGCATGGCCTGCGTATCGAACTGGGCGAAATCCAGGCTTGCCTCACCGGTATCGAAGGTGTCCAGGAAGCGGTGGTGATCGCACGCGAACAGCAATTGCTGGCCTACTACACCGGCCAACCCCAGACGCTGGAGGTGCTGCGCGCCGCTTTGCTCAGCCGCTTGCCGGCGTTCATGGTCCCGGCGGTACTGATTCACCTGGACACCCTGCCGCTGAGCCCCAACGGCAAGCTCGACCGCAAGGCACTGCCAGCCCCCGGCGCGGTACTGGACCGCCCGTTCGAAGCCCCGCAAGGCGACACCGAACACCTGCTGGCGGCCCTGTGGGCCGAGCTGCTGGGCGTGGAGCGGGTAGGGCGGCACGACAACTTCTTCGAGCTGGGCGGACATTCCCTGGCGGCTATCCGTCTGCTCGACAGGCTCAACAAAGCGGGCTTGCAGGCAGCCCTGAACGATGTGTTCCAGCAGCCCAGCGTCGCCTTGCTGGCAGCACGGCTGGACGACAACACCAGGCAAGCGGGTGGGGCCGTCACGGTACGTGCCGGTACGGCAGGCACGCCGCTGTTCCTGGTCCACGAGTTCACCGGGCTGGATTTCTACTTCCCCGTGCTGGGCCAGCAACTGGGCGGCGCGTTCGCGATCTACGGTTTGCCCGGCGTACCTGCCGAGCAGCCGCAACCGCGTACCTTGGAGTGCCTGGCCCGCTACCACATCGGGCAGATGCGCCAGGTTCAGCCGCACGGGCCCTACCGCCTGGCTGGCTGGTCGTTCGGCGGCATCGTCGCCTTTGAAATGGCCAACCAGTTGCTGGGGGCTGACGAAAGCGTCGAATTCGTCGGGCTGATCGACAGCTACGCGCCGCGCCTGGCCGACCAGGGCAAGGCGCGCTGGGCAGGGCACCATGCGCTGGAGCGTCAGCTATTGCTCAACTGCTCGACGTTCTGGCGCACGCAAGGGCTGGCGGCTGCCGGTAAGGTTGCGCAATTGCAGCAGTTGGAGGCGGTGCAGGCGGACTTCGCCACGTTGCTGACCGCCTGTCGAGCACAGGGCCTGCTCTATGGCCTGTGGGCGAGCATGAGCGATGCGCAACTGCTGCATTATTTCAGCCGTGAACTGGCCCATGGCTATGCCTTGGCGCATTACCGCCCGGCGCCGTTGCCCATACCGGTACACCTGTTCCGCGCCGAGCAGGGCCCAGCCCCTCTGCCGACCCTGGGTTGGGGCGAGGCACTGCCCGGCCAGCGCTTGCAGACCCTGACGGTGCCGGGCGACCACCGCAGCCTGATGCAGGCCCCGCACGTCGCTGCCCTTGGGCAGGTGATGAGCGAGGCGCTTGCCGGTTGCCCGAACGCCGTGGCACCGGCCCCGGTCGCGCACGTGGCGATCCAGAGCGGGCACGCAGGGCACGCGCCGCTGTTCTGCGTACCGGGGGCCGGGGATAGCGTCACCAGCTTCATTGGCCTTGCCGAAGCCCTGGGGCCGGACTGGCCATTGCATGGCTTGCAGGCCCGCGGCCTGGACGGTGCCGGCCTACCGCACAGTACCGTCGAAGCCGCCGCCGACAGCCATGTGCAGGCGATCGAGGCGGTGTACCCGCACGGGCCGTTGAACCTGGTCGGGCATTCGTTCGGCGGGTGGGTTGCGCATGCCATCGCCGCCCGGTTACAGGCCAAGGGCCGGCCGGTGCGCTCGTTGACCCTGATCGACAGCGAGGCGCCGGGCGCCGGAGGAACCTGCGGCCAGCCGTACACCTTCGGCGAGGCGTTGCAGCAGCTGGTTGAAGCGCTGCAACGGTCTACCGGCAAAACCTTGGCCATCGACCCGGCAGCGTTTGCCCTGGCCACGGCTGATGAGCAGTTGCGGCAGTTGCATGCCGGCATGGTGCGCAACGGGCTGTTGCCAGCGCGGTCCACGCCAGCGGTGCTGGAGGGCACAGTGCGTACCTTCGCCACGGCCCTGCGCACCGTCTATCGGCCGTCGCTGACGTATACCGGGCCGGTGGGCCTGGTATTGGTCGATGACCCGCAACTGGACGCGCTGGGCAACGCCCGCGAGCACGCTGCCATGCAGGAAGGCTGGCAGCACCTGATGCCGCAACTGACGCTGTGGCAGGGGCCGGGCGACCACTTCAGCATCTTGAAAGTGCCGGACGTGTTCAGCCTGGCGGCCTGGTGGCACGACGGCCAGGCCGTGCAGCACGGCAAGGTCAGCCCGTGACCACGGCAGCTTGCCCCCTGCCTTCGGCGAGGGGCAGGCGCTGCCGGGGTCGAGTGAATTTCTTGGGAAAGTGAGTGTTCATGAACAAGTCCAGATTGCGCAAGTACGGCTTCGGCCTGGCAGTGGCCTTGGTTGCAGGCATGAGCCTGTACGCCATTCAGGCCCCGGCCAAGCCACCGCAATACATCACCGCCACGGTCGAGCGTGGCGATATCGAGAACGCGGTGCTGGCCAGTGGCACGCTCGAAGGCATCAAGCAGGTGGATGTGGGTGCTCAGGTGTCGGGGCAGTTGAAGTCGCTGAAGGTCAAGCTCGGCGACAAGGTGACCCAGGGCCAGTGGCTGGCCGAGATCGACCCGCTGGTATTGCGCAATACCCTGCGTCAGGCAGAAGTGGACGAGGAGAAATTGCAGGCCGAACGGCGTTCGGCCCTGGCCCAGCTCAAGCAGACCCGGCGCGTGTACCAGCGCTACCGCGAACTGCAGGCTGACGAGTCGGTGTCGCGCCAGGACTTCGAGAATGCCGAGTCGGAATACGAAGTGCAGCAGGCTGCCGTGCGCTCGCTGGATGCGCAGATCCAGAGCGCGCGGGTGGAAATCGACACGGCCAAGGTCAACCTGGGCTATACCCGCATCAATGCGCCCATCACCGGCCATGTAGTGGGCATCGTCACCCAGGAGGGGCAGACCGTGATCGCCAACCAGTTGGCGCCGGTACTGCTCAAGCTGGCCAACCTCGACACCATGACGGTCAAGGCCCAGGTGTCGGAAGCCGATGTGATCCACATTGCCCCTGGCCAGGAGGTGTATTTCACCATCCTTGGCGAGGACAAACGCTACTACGCCAAGCTACGCGGCACCGAACCCGCACCACAGAACTACGCACAAAGCAGCGACAAACAGGAAGGCAGCCGTGGCAAGCCGACTGGCGCGGTGTTCTACAACGCCTTGTTCGAAGTACCCAACTCCGACCACCGCCTACGCATTTCCATGACTGCGCAGGTGCATATCGTGCTCGACACCGCCCGCGGCGTACTCACCGTGCCCGTGGCCGCACTGGGCACACGCAACGCTGATGGCAGCTTCCCGGTGCGGGTGCTCGATGCCAAGGGGTTCGCCCAGTTGCGCAACGTGCAGGCGGGCATCAACAACAACGTCAAGGTGCAGATCGAGGATGGCCTGGCCGAAGGTGACCGGGTGGTGATTGGCGAGCCGGTGTCAGGCGAAACGGGGGCGTGAGCATGAACATGAATGTGCAGCCTGGCGCAGGCACGGCGGTGACCTGCAACCCGGCACAGCCATTGCTGCGCTTGCAGGGGGTGACGCGCAGTTTTCAGGCTGGCGATCGAGCTTTCCTGGCGCTGAAGGGTATCGACCTGCAGATTCACAGCGGTGAGCTGCTGGCGATCATCGGCGCCTCAGGCTCGGGCAAATCGACGCTGATGAACATCCTTGGCTGCCTCGACCACGCCAGTAGCGGTAGCTACCAGGTTGCAGGGCAGGAAACCCGGGAGCTGGACGATGATGCCCTGGCGGCGCTGCGCCGTGACCATTTTGGCTTCATCTTCCAGCGCTACCACCTGCTGCCGCACCTGGATGCCCTGCACAACGTCGAGATACCGGCGGTGTACGCCGGCTCGCCGCAGGGCCAGCGCCATGCCCGGGCGTGCGAGCTGCTGACCCGGCTGGGCCTGAAGCACCACCTGGAGCACCGCCCCAGCCAACTGTCGGGCGGCCAGCAGCAGCGGGTGAGTATCTGCCGGGCGCTGATGAACGGCGGCCAGGTGATTCTGGCCGACGAGCCGACCGGCGCACTGGACACCGCCAGCGGCAAGGAAGTGATGAACATCCTGCTAGAGCTGCACGCGGCCGGGCACACGGTGATCCTGGTGACCCATGACCCCAAGGTGGCGGCGCATGCCGAACGCATCATCGAGGTCAGTGATGGGCAGATTGTCAGCGACCGACGTACCAGCGCACCTGCCATCGCCATCGCTGAACCTGAAGCCCAACCGGCACCTGTGGCCCAGGTGGCGGTTGGGCGCCGCCTGCGGGTCAGCCTGGGGCTGTTCCGCGAGGCGTTCAAGATGGCGTGGCTCGCGCTGATCTCGCACCGCATGCGCACCCTGCTGACCATGCTCGGGATCATCATCGGCATCACCTCGGTGGTGTCTATCTCGGCCATTGGCGAGGGTGCCAAGGGCTATGTACTGAAAGATATCCAGGCCATTGGCAGCAACACCATCGACATCTACTCCGGCAGCAATTTCGGTGACAGCCGGGCCAAGACCATCGAAACCTTGCTACCTGCCGACGCGGCAGCGCTCAACGCGCTGTACTACGTCGACAGCGCCACCCCAGTGATCGGCCAGAGCACCCTGGTGCGCTACCGCAACCTGGACGTGGACGCGCAGCTCAATGGCGTGAGCGAGCATTATTTTCAGGTGCGCAACATACCGTTGGCCGCCGGCATCGTGTTCAGCGCCGACGATGCACGGCGCCAGGCACAAGTGGTGGTGATCGACCACAACACCCGCAAGCGCCTGTTCGGCCCGCACGTTGACCCGCTAGGGCAGGTGATTTTGGTCGGCAACCTGCCGTGCACGGTGATCGGGGTAACGGCCGAAAACAAGAACCTGTTCGTCGCCAGCAACCAGTTGAACATCTGGGTACCCTACGAAACCGCTGCCGGGCGCATCCTGGGCCAGCGGCACTTGGACAGCATCAGTGTGCGCATCAAGGATGGCGTGCCCAGCAAGCGCGTTGAAGAGGAGGTGACCCGGGTGATGCTGCAGCGCCATGGGACCAAGGACTTCTTCACCAACAACCTCGACAGCATCATGCAGACGGTGCAGAAGACCAGCCGCTCGCTAACCTTGCTGCTGTCACTGATTGCCGTGATTTCGCTTGTGGTGGGCGGCATCGGGGTGATGAACATCATGCTGGTGTCGGTGACCGAACGTACCCGCGAGATCGGCATTCGCATGGCGGTGGGGGCACGCCAGTCGGACATTCGCCAACAGTTCCTTGTGGAGGCGGTGATGGTGTGCCTGTTTGGCGGCCTGGTCGGGATCGGCTTGTCGTATGGCGTGGGGTACCTGTTCGAGCTGTTCGTCAAACAGTGGGAAATGGTGTTTTCGCCAGCCTCGATCGTCATGGCGTTTGCCTGCTCGACGCTGATCGGTGTGGTATTCGGGTTTGTACCGGCAAGGAACGCAGCGCGGCTTGATCCGATCGAGGCGTTGGCCCGGGATTGAGGCAGACCTGTGCCTGCCGCTTCGCGGGCACGCCCGCTCCCACAGGTTTTGCACAGTTTTCAGAACCTGTGATGTACCTGTAGGAGCGGGCTTGCCCGCGAAGAGGCCGATACACGGAAACACTAATCAGCCCTCGGCATACATCCAGCGCATCAGCGAATGCCGCCCACTGATGCCCAGCTTGATCGCCGCCCGACGCAGGTAGCTTTCAACCGTATTCACCTTCAAGGCCAGCCGCTCGGCCTGCTGTGGGGCGGTATGCCCGGCCAGCAACCCCAGGCACACCTGGCGCTCGCGCTCGGAAAGCTTGAGCCCCGACTGCGCCAGGCGGTCGACGAAGCGCTGTTCGAGGTTTTCCCGGGCATGGCGCTCGGGGCCAGGCTGCAAGGCGTCGATGTGCTTTTCCAGCATGGGCAGCAGCAAGGGGGAAATCGCGTCCAGGTGGCGGCGCTCGAAGCTCGAAAAACCGTAGGTGGAGTCGGCACGCAGCACCTGGATCTCCATGCGCGCATTGCCTTTATGGCAGATACGGTGCAGGCGGGCAGGGTCGTTGAAGTCGCTGCCTGGCTGTGCCTGGGGGGAGAATACCGTTTCATCGAACAGCCTCGATTCGCAAGGCAGGCCAGGCAGGTGGCGGATCTGCATGGCGTCGATGGCGAGGTGAGCCTGGATCAGGTCGTGCAGCATGCGCGGAAACTGATGGCTGCCGGTGCTGGCGATGACTTTGCCAATTTGCGGGTAAAGCTGTTTTGAATTCATCGTATCGTCCATGAAGGCCAGTAAGGGTTGTGCCGTTGCGTGTCTGCCAGCCGCATCCTCGGCTTGCGGGCGAACCTGTTCGGTATCCTAGTACAACGAATGAGTGACGGTTAAATGAAGGGCGCCTAATGGCATTATAGTGGCATCTTTTGCTCACGGCTGGTGCAATGCAGGTTGTAGGGTATGATGCCGACCTTCATAACTGTCACGAGGCCTGTTGCCAATGTCCCTGAGTGCCCCACAGATGGGTGAATTGCGTATATTCGCCGAGCAACTGGCCGACGCCGCTGCACAGGCGATCAAGCCGTACTTCCGTGCCAGCCTGGACGTCGAGGACAAGGGGGGGCGCCTGTACGACCCGGTGACGGTGGCCGACAAGGCGGCCGAAGACGCGATGCGCGCGTTGATCCAGGCGCGTTACCCGGAGCACGGCATTCTTGGCGAAGAGGCTGGGGTGGCGGTGGGCAGCAGCCCGCTGACCTGGGTGCTCGACCCCATCGACGGCACCCGTGCCTTCATCACCGGCCTGCCACTGTGGGGGACGTTGATTGCGCTGAACGATGGTACCCGCCCAATACTGGGGGTGATGAACCAGCCCTTTACCGGCGAGCGGTTCATTGGCACGCCCGAGGGGGCCTGGCGCAACGCTACACCCTTGCGTACCCGTGCCTGCGCCGACCTGGCTACGGCCACGCTGATGTGCACCACCCCCGACATGTTTGACACGGCCAAGCGCAAGGCCGCCTTCGAGGAGGTAGCCGGCCAGGCGCGGCTGATGCGCTACGGCGGCGATTGCTATGCCTACTGCATGCTGGCGTCGGGGTTCGTCGATGTGATCGTGGAGGCCAGCTTGCAACCCTATGACGTACAGGCGCTGATGCCGATCATCGAAGGGGCGGGTGGGGTGATCAGCGCCTGGGATGGCAGTTCGGCGCAGCACGGTGGCTGTGTAGTGGCCTGTGGTGACCCAGTGCTGCACGCGCAGATGGTGGAGAAGTTGCGCCACGCCATGTGAGGGTGTGCCGCCGGGCCTGCGGCGGCCTTTACACTGCACTTTTTGCCATTTCCGCGCTCTATGCTTGGCCAGGCCACATCGATCCCCGTTGCGGCCGCCGAATATCGACCCGGTGCCGATGGTTGCAAGCTACCCTCATCTGATTCCCCGCGTGCTGCTGGCAGGCGTGCTCACCTGCCTGTGTGCCTGCACCCAGGAACAGGGCCGCGACATGCTCGACCAGTTTGCCGACGGCAAGCCCAGCGAACTGTTCCAGACCAGTGTCGACCGCCTGGCCACGCTGTCGATGCGCGACAACCTGCAAAGCCTGTACCTGCTGATGAACAAGCTGTACCTGCGCAACCCCAACCAGTTGAAGATGTCGGGGTACGTCGACGCCGCCACTGCCGAGCGGCAGATCCGCAAGGCCATCGAACACCGCCAGCCGCTGGCGCAGCTGGGCAACCGTCGCGACCTGGCAGCCTTGAGTTACGCGTTGAGCCCGGAGTTTCGCGGTGACCGCGTCGGCGCCTTCATCTATGCCATCGGCAGCATGCTGATCACCGCTCACGGCGGGCGCACCGAGTTCTACATGACTGACACGATCGACCCGCTGTTCATCAACAACGCCGCGCGCAATATCGAAAAGGCCACCTGGATGTTGAGCCAGCGGCAAGATGCCAATGGCGTGTTGCTGCTGTTTTCCAACGAGATTTCCGAAGAGGGCAGCAACCTGAGCTTTGCCGTGGAGTTCGGAAAGATCGTGGCGCGCCTGGATTTGCTGGCAGAGTTGCTGGATGAGCGGTATCGGCGGATCGGATTGAACTATGCACAAAGCCTGCTGCTGATGAACTTCCTGCCTGTACAGTGACTTTGGCTGTTGCATCTAGCCATGACGACACATTGCCGGGACTGCTGCGCAGCCCTGTCGCGACGCAAGGCCGCTCCTACAAAGGGGGCCAGTAACGCTTTCAGAGTAGCGCCTGTATTGCCCGTCGATAACGCTGCCCGGCCAGGCTCATGCTGTTGTTATGGCTCGCCCCGGGCACCAGCAGCAATGTCTTGGGTTCCTGGGCGGCATCGAACAACTGCTGGCTGAAACGCGCTGGCACGAAGCGGTCATCCAGCCCGTGCACCAGCAGCACGGGCAAGCCGATGTCCTGGATCTTGCCCAGCGAGTCGAACTTCTGCGACAGCAACCAACGCACCGGCAATGATGTATTGGCTACCGCAGCGGCGACATCGCCCAACGAGGTGAATGTCGATTCCAGTATCAACCCACGCGCCGGGGCCGCGGCACCGCCCTGGCGTGCTTCGGCTGCGAGCGCGCGGGCCAGTTCCACGGCCACCGCACCGCCCAGCGAATGGCCGAAGATCAGCCGTTTGCCCGCGTCGGGTTGCAACTGTGCGAGGCGCTCCCAGGCGATGCGCGCGTCCTCATAGACAGTGGCCTCGGAGGGCAGCCCGCCGCGGCTCTGGCCAAAGCCGCGGTAGTCCACGGCCAGCACCGAGTAGCCCATGGCATGCAGCTGCTCGATGCGGAACAACTGCCCGGTCAGGTTCCAGCGCACCCCATGCAGGTAGAGGATGGCCGGGGCATTGGCGCGCCTGGCAGGCCACCACCACGCGTGCAGGCTCTGGTTGGCAGCGAAACTGCGCGGCCGCAGGTCAAGCTCCTGCACACCGCTGGGCAGGCCACGGAACCAGCTGGCCTGGCCAGGTTCGATGCGGAACACCAGTTCGCGCTCTTTGTGCTGAAGCACCGCGCAACTGCTGGGCAGGCCGATCACCAGCAAGGTGGCACACAACCAGGTCAGCCAGCGGCGGCGTAGGTGGGAGAGGAAGAGGGCGGGCATGTGGGCTTTTTACCAGATGCCGGGGCGTGCGTGTGAGGAAAGTGCCTCAATGGTGGGCTGGACTGGTTGCAAGCTGTTACCGCAGTGAGCGGGTGAGCAGTGCCGGCCGTTGCGCGCCTGTGAAACAGCGGCTCAGCTGCTGCCCAGTGAATCCAGCAACGGCTGGAACTCTTCGAGCAACCAGTCGCGCAAGCGCAGGCAACTGGGCTCATGTTCCTTGTCTTCGTTGAAGGCCAGGAAGTGGAAGGTGTCCTTGAGCACCAACTCCTCTTGCACCGGGCGCACCAGCAGCCCCTGGGCCACCAGTTGTGCCACCAGGTGGTGCCAGCCCAGCGCTACGCCCTGGTTGCCAAGGGCCAGTTGCACCAGCAGGTTGTAGTCGTTGGCGTTGAAGAAGTGCGGTGCGGTGTTGGCGCGGCTTTTCAGGTCAACGTCGTGGAAGGCCAGCCAGACGTTCCAGTCCACATGTTCGGCCACCTGCGAACGCCCATAAGGGCTGAGGTTGAGCAGGGTGCCATCGCGCAAGCCTTGCAGCGTCTGCACCTCGGGGTGCCGGGCCAGGTACTGTGGGGTGCACACCGGGTAGATCACGTCATGGTTGAGCGGGTGCGAGCTGTAGCCAGCCTGCACCTTGCCCAGCTTGGTGATGTAGATGTCAGGCCGCACCCCCGGCTCCATCGACAGGAAGTTCTGCGTGGTGACCAGATTGATGTCGATGTCCGGGTTTTCGGCAAAGAATTTTGGCATTCGTGGCCCCATCCACAACGCCGCGAACGCCGGCGAACAGCACAAGGTGACCACGTGCTTGGTATTGGTGTTACTGCGGATACGCTCGGCGGCCTGGGAAATGTTGACGAATGACAACTGCACCGCATCGAAGAAGATCGAGCCGGCCACGGTCAGCTCCACTGCACGGCCGACCCGGTTGAACAGTTCGGCCCCCAGGTAGGTTTCCAACTCACGGATCTGCCGGCTGACAGCAGCCTGGGTGACACACAGCGCCTCGGCGGCACGGGTGAAGTTCTGGTACCGGGCGGCAGCCACGAAGACCTTCACGGCGCGCAGGGAGGGCATCTTGATCAGCGTCTGATCGGGCTCGAGGTGTCTGACCATGGGGGCGGGCGCGTGGTCCTTGGGGGGTGGCCAATCGCTCTACTCTAGCGTGTTCCACGTTGCCTGGTAAGTGCGCACCGCGCCTGGAGCTGCAGCTCAGCGGCGATCGATAACTTCAGGTAATGGTTAGCGGCAAACAAATGTCGTTGGACCGCCAGGGGTGCAGGCCCTAACGTTGAGCTCACGGCGCGACATTCGAGACATCGATGTCGAATAATTTTTTGAAGCAGGATTTCCTGCGTGCCGGTTTTGACTCACGTTCGCATTCGAACGGACTGCCAAGCGTACTCGCACTGATCTCTACCGCCTTATTGAAAGTGCGATGTTGAAAGATTGGTTATAAGCATAATAAAGAGGGTCGTATGAGCCATGCCGATGAGATTCTTTCGGTAAACAATGTCTTCAAGGTGTTCGGGCCTAACCCGGACATGGCCATGGAGATGCTCCGCAAGGGCGCCGACAAGAACGAGATCTTCAGCAAAACCGGCCACGTCGTCGGCGTTTTCGATGCAACCTTTTCCGTCAAGCGTGGCGAGATCTTCGTCATCATGGGCCTGTCTGGCTCGGGTAAATCGACCATGGTGCGGTTGTTCAACCGCCTGATCGAACCCACCTCCGGCAGCATCCACCTCAACGGCAAGGAAATTACCGGGCTCTCGGACAAGGCCCTGCTCGACGTGCGGCGCAAGGAAATGGGCATGGTGTTCCAGTCCTTCGCCCTGATGCCGCACATGAGCGTGCTCGAAAACACGGCCTTCGGCCTTGAGATTGCCGGCGTAGCGCCAAGCGAACGCCATCGCCGTGCCCGTGAGGCCTTGAGCCAGGTGGGCCTGGCCGGGCACGAGCACAGCTACCCGCACCAGCTGTCGGGCGGCATGCAGCAGCGTGTGGGCCTGGCCCGGGCGCTGGCCAACGACCCGGCCATCCTGCTGATGGACGAAGCGTTCTCGGCCCTCGACCCGCTGATCCGCAGCGAAATGCAAGGCGAGCTGATCCGCCTGCAGGCCGAGCAGCAGCGCACCATCATTTTCATTTCCCACGACATCGAAGAGGCCATCCGAATCGGTCACCGCATCGCGATCATGGAAGGTGGCCGCGTGGTGCAGATCGGCACCCCGCAAGAGCTGATCAACCAGCCGGCGAACGATTACGTGCGCACCTTCTTCAAGCATTTCGACAGCTCGCGGGTGCTCAAGGCCGGTGATGTCGCCAAGTTCGACCCCGCTGTGGTGTGCAAGGTCAACGGCAAGGCACCAAGCTTCCAGGCCGGTGTGCCATTTGGCTACCTGATTGACGACCGCGGGCAGTTGCTGGGTGTGGTCGACACCGATGCGGCCGGCGCCACCGCCAGTGACCGCTATAGCCTGCACGAGCAGCGTCCGGTGTACACCGACACGCCGCTGCATGAAGTGCTGGGCATTGCGGCCAACCTGCCGTACCCGGTGCCGGTACTCGACCGCCAGGGTGCCTTCAAGGGCACCTTGTCGAAGAACGAGCTGCTACAGACCCTGAGCCGCAACTAAGCCACCAAGAGGTAAGCCCTCATGTCCGAATTCAGCCTTCTCGACCCGTTCCAGGCGGCCACCATCCCGCTGGGCGACTGGGTCACTGCGACGCTCAACTTCCTGGTGCACAACTTCCGTGAGGTGTTTCGCGCCATTCGCTGGCCGATCGACCAGGTGCTCAATGGCATCGAGTTCACCCTGCAGAGCATCCCGCCCACCATCGGCATCATCCTCTCGTCGTTGCTGGGCTGGCAGCTGGCCGGCAAGCGCATGGCGCTGTTGTGCTTCATCACCCTGACCTTGCTCGGCCTGATCGGCGTGTGGTCGGAGTCGATGACCACCCTGGCGCTGGTGCTGACCTCGGTGTTTTTCTGCGCGGTGATCGGCATTCCGCTGGGCATCGTCTGCGCCCGCAGCAACCGCCTGGAAAGCATCATCCGGCCAGTGCTCGACGCCATGCAGACGCTGCCGGCATTCGTCTACCTGGTACCGGTGGTGATGCTGTTCGGCATCGGCAATGTGCCCGGCGTGCTGGTGACCATCGTGTTCGCCTTGCCGCCACTGGTGCGCTTGACCAACCTCGGCATCCGCCAGGTACCGGAGGACAAGATCGAGGCCGCACGCGCCTTTGGCTGCACGCCACGGCAGATGCTGACCCGCGTGCAGTTGCCGCTGGCCACCTCGACGATCATGGCCGGCCTCAACCAGACCCTGATGCTGTCGCTGTCGATGGTGGTGATCGCCTCGATGATTTCCGTGGGTGGCCTGGGGCAGATGGTGCTGCGCGGTATCGGCCGGTTGGACATGGGCCTGGCTACGGTCGGCGGTGTAGGGCTGGTGCTGCTGGCGATTTTCCTCGACCGCCTGACCCAGGCCATCGGCGCGCGCAGCAATGCCGAGCCTGGCGTGCGCTGGTACCACACCGGCCCCGTAGGCGTGGTGCTGCGCCTGTGTGGTGCCGCGCAACCGCAAGGGCGGCGCAAGACTGCCTGAAGCGCGCAAGAATTTTTTGAACCGTTCGACCTGCCGCACTTGAAGAAAAACAGAAAAGGTAAGCGACGATGCACCCATCCAAGTTCTCCCGCAGCATCCTCAAATGCGCGACCGCGCTGACCCTGGCCGCCGCCGCGCTGGCCGCACACGCTTCGGCGGACAAACCCGGCGACGGCGTGAAGGTAACGCCGATCTTCCCCTCCATTGCCGAAGAGCGTTTCCGCGGCGAAGTGGCGATGGAGGGCCTGCGCGAGCTGGGCTACAAGGTCCAGGAGCCGAAGGAGACCGAGTACGGCGTGATGATGGTGGCCTTGGCCAACGGCGATGCCGACTTCACCGTGCACCTGTGGGAAAAACTGCACGACAAGTTCTACCAGCAGGCCGGTGGCGATGACGTAATGGTCAAGACCGGCAATATCCTGCCCGGTGTTGCCCAAGGTTACCTGATCGATAAGAAAACGGCCGACCAATACAACATCAAGTACATCACCGACCTGAAAAAACCCGAAATCGCCAAACTGTTCGACACCGACGGCGACGGCAAGGCTGACATGACGGGTTGCAACCCGGGCTGGGGTTGCGAACTGGTGATCTCCCACCACATGAAGGCCTACGACCTGGACAAGACCGTAACCGTGAACCAGGGCTCGTACTTTGCGTTGATGGCCGACACCATAGCCCGCTTCAAGGAAGGCAAGCCAATCCTCTACTTCACCTGGGTGCCACAGTGGATTGCCAGCGTACTGGTGGAGGGCAAGGACGTCGTCTGGCTGGAAGTACCGAAGACCGACCTGCCGGATGGCAACAACGACGTCGATACCACCTACCACGGCAAGAACCTGGGCTTTGCCATCGACAAGGTGGTGGCGGTGCTGAACAAGGACTTTGCCGAGGAGAACCCGGCGGCGCTGAAGTTTCTGTCGCTGGTGCAGATCAGCACCGACGACGAGAGCAACCAGAACCTGAAGATGCAGCAGGGCGAGAAGAAGCCTGCCGACATTACCCGCCATGCCAAGGAATGGGTTGCCGCCCACCGTCAGCAGTTTGACCAGTGGCTGCAAGCCTCGCGTGATGCTGCGGCCCAGGCCGGTAAGTAACCTGATCCATCAGCGTTGGCTTTTTCGCGGGCTCGCCCGCTCCCACAGGTCCGCCACAGGTTCTGAACACTGTGCAATGCCTGTGGGAGCGGGCAAGCCCGCGAAGCAGCCAATGCGATTCTCGCTGTTGAGTTAATAGCCATGAGCCACTTCGAAAGCATCCTCAAGAACACCAACCTGGCCCACCTGGAGCCCGGCTTTCGCACTTCACTGCCAATGCCCTGCCAGCGGGTGGCCTTCGTTCTGCGTGAACACTTCTCGATGATGGCCTTCACCGCTGCAATGGACAGCCTGGTAACCGCCAACCTGATGAGCGCCACGCCGTTGTTCCAGGTTGAGGTGGTGGGCGAGGGGCCGCAGGTGATGAGCGACCTGGGCATTGCCTTGCCGGTCAACACCGAACTAACCGATTTGCAGGTGCAAGGCCTGGATTGCCTGCTGGTCTGCGGCGGTTTACGCGTGTGCCTGCAAGCTGCCCCCCAGTTGCGTGCCAAACTGCGCCAAGCCGACCAGCAGGGCTGCCAGTTGGGCGGCTTGTGGAACGGTGCCTACTTCCTGGCCGAGGCGGGTTTGCTCGATGACCACGACTGCGCTTTTCACCCTGATGGCCGGGCGATGATGAGCGAGCTCTACCCCAAGGTGCGGATCAGCCGCCACGCCCATGTGCTGGGCCGCAGGCGCATGAGCTGCGCGGGTGCCAGCAGTGCGCTGGACATGATGCTGGCCATGCTTGAGCAGGCGGGTGGGGTGCCGTTGCGGCGGGCCGTGGAACAGATGCTGGCGTGCGACCGTTCGCGGGTGGCAAATGACACTGCGGCCGGCGTGGCGGACATTGACCCTGGCATGCCTCACGGCGTGCGCCTGGCACTTGAGCTGATGCATGCCAATATCGAAGACCCGATCGGTATCGACGAGATCGCTGAACACGCGGGGTTATCCCGCCGCCACCTGGAACGCCTGTTCCGCCGCCATGTGCAGGCCACGCCGCCACGGTATTACCTGGAGCTGCGCCTGACCCATGCGCGGCAGCTGTTGCAACACACCAACAAGTCGTTGACCGAAGTGGCGGTGGCCAGCGGGTTTGTCAGCTTCCCGCATTTCTACCGGCGCTTTCGTGAGTTGTTCGCCATTGCACCGCGGCAGTACCGGGCACGCAGCCAGGGCTGGGCAGGGCGGCAGGATGTGGCGGTGCTGTAGGATTGTCGTTATCGTTGACTAGCAAAAACTGATATTTCTACCAGGTGTCAACCGGACGAAGAGCATGCAATCTGTACGGTAGCCATGTTAGGTGAGATACGTCTATGATTTTTTTACCGTATACCGTTTATGGTGTTCAAGCGGATGAGAAGTCTTTCTCACCCATCGGGTTCAATGGGGAGTACTACGATCCTTGTTCCGGTTGCTATCCATTGGGCTTGGGTTATCGCTTGTACAGCCCCAGCCTGATGCGTTTCTTATCACCCGATACCCTCAGTCCGTTTGGTAAAGGCGGTGAACATATATACGGCTATTGTAAAAATGATCCTGTCAACCATGTGGACCGCACGGGACACCTATCCACCCCGCCAGGTAATGCAGGAAGTCCGAAGCCTTCGAAGATCGCGAGGCTTTCACCTCCGAGCTGGTCGCCATCCCCGAAGAGCCCTTCAAGCAGTCGATCTGCCACGTCTCTCGATACAGCAGGTAGGCTTTCGGGATACAGCAGTAAAGAATTCAACTTATCTCTAAATTTTTTAGACAACTTGCCACCATCCTCACTCAGTTGGCCCGATTTTTTCAAAGCAAAAGGGATGCTCAATCCACGTCAAATATTTGATGAGTCAAAGCGTTTGGCCACATCTATTTCTGTAGACCCCATTGTCTCTGACCCGACTTTTTTCAGGACCAGACTGGTGATTTACATGACGACGGCTGGTAATTCCAGGGATCCAATGTCTGCGCTGCGTTCTGTCTATCGAAATATTATGGACATAGAAGTGGGCGAGACTGCAACTTATGCCGAAAACATTAGGAATAACTATGGCATCCGGACTTGAATTCTGTTTGCAAGCAGACTGTCGGCCGTGGAGCGCTGTCTATGTAAATCTCCGCAGAAGAGAAGTAACGACGTAGGCAGGCACTCACTGAGTTGGTCGATAATCGCACTCATTCCCTGGGTGTGGTGTTCGCTATCCGCCCATTCAGTGCTTCCGTCGCATTGCCCAACCCCCGCCTTTTTGCTGTAGTGTGCCCATCCATCGGTTGTCGCCTGCCCCCGCGACCCGCAACCGCCCCGATAAAATGACCGTGACGACCGCAACCACAGCCCCCAAAAAGGCGTAGGAAGCGGCGACCAGAACAATAACGATGCCGAGTGCCTTGCCTATGGAAAACCGCCTGCTGAGCGAACGCAGTAGCGTGTTTCACCACGCCGACCCTTATGCTGTGTCCGATTATGTCAACCAGCATGTCGGCCAGCATTGCATCGGCCTGTCGCGCACCACCCACCCCCAGGCCAGCCTCAGCCACCGCAAGTTCGCCGAACTCGACCTGTGCCGCATCAGCTACGGCGGCAGTGTGCGGGTTACGTCGCCCGCACTGGAGACCATCTACCACCTGCAGGTGCTGCTTAACGGCAACTGCCTGTGGCGCGGGCACAAGGGTGAGCAGCACCTGGTACCGGGCGAATTGCTGCTGATCAACCCTGACGACCCGGTTGACTTGACCTATTCGCAAGACTGCGAAAAATTTATTCTCAAGGTGCCGACCCGGCTGCTGGACTCGATCTGCGACGAACAACGCTGGCACCGGCCCGACGGGGGGGGGCGCTTCTTGCGTAATCATTACCGGCTGGACGAGCTGGACGGCTTCGTCAACTTGCTGGCCATGGTTTGCCACGAAGCAGAAGTGAGCGATTCACTGCCCAGGGTGCAGGGCCATTACAGCCAGATCGTCGCCAGCAAGCTGCTGACCCTGATGAGCACCAATATCCGCCGGGAAAGCCTGAGCGCGCCGCAAGCGGGGCTGGAGCGCATACTCGATTACATTGAACGCAGCCTGAAGCTGGAGCTGTCGGCTGAAGTGCTGGCAAAGCAGGCGTGCATGAGCTTACGGTCGCTGTATGCGTTGTTTGACCAGCACCTGGGGACTACGCCCAAGCATTACGTTCGCCAGCGCAAGCTGGAGCGGGTGCATGCATGCCTGAATGACCCGACTTGTGCCGTGCGCAGTGTGACGGAGCTAGCCCTGGACTATGGCTTTCTGCATCTGGGGCGGTTTTCGGATGTGTACCGGCAGCAGTTTGGCGAGCTGCCTTCGCAGACGTTCAAGCGCCGGGGATGAGGCGTGTCAGCGTTGCCACCTGATAGTTATGCTAGTTGCTTGTCCTTCATGCGCGACCCACCATCTGCTTTATTGCGGCTAAAAGGTGGTAACCATGTCGAACACGCAGAATTCTTCTTGTGCACTGCAGTACACAGTTTATGGGCATGACGGATGCGAGCAATCCGCATCAGTGCTGCGCTTCAGCGGGCAGAGAAAGGAGCCAGCCACAGGGCACTACTTGCTGGGGAATGGATACCGTGCTTTGAATCCGGCTTTGATGAGGTTCCATAGCCCGGACAGCTTGAGCCCGATGGGAGCTGGCGGGTTGAATTGTTACGCCTACTGTGGCGGGGATCCTGTTAACAACATTGACCCGAGCGGGCACGCTTTTCGGTCCTTATTTCGTCGGCGACCACCACGGGTACAGTTAGCCGATCCTTTCACTCGCACTCCATCCGCTAAGCAACTAGCCGTTAATAAAATAATGTCATCCCGCATGCAAGAACATCGTGAGCTGGTTCGGTCTCAACGCGTGAAAGACTTTGAGCGTTCAGGTCGTTTTACTGCGGGAGGTATGGGAGAAGAAATGGAGCGATTGCACACGACCGACAACTGGTCTCAGCAGGAGTACAACATGGTGGAAGTGTACAATCTTAACATGCATAGAAACCACAAACTTCTAGATGAAAACGATATGAGAGTGTTGCGTAGAACCACTGATCTCCTGGCTAAAATTTCCACAAATCTGCCCGCAGAAGCAGCAAAGGCTACAAAAGTACATTGGAAGCTTGGGGAAACCGGAAAGCACATCCGCGTAAGTGGATAACACTCTGCACAATCCGGATAGTCCCCCGCCAGCGGTCTCCCTAACCTGACCAGGTCTAAACAATAACAAGGGAGACCCTGGCCATGTCCCTGGGATTCGACTACCTCGCTGCCATGCTCGAGGACGACCGTGAAAAGGGCATCTACCGCTGCAAGCGCGAGATGTTCACCGACCCACGCCTGTTCGACCTGGAGATGAAACACATCTTCGAGGGCAACTGGATTTACCTGGCCCATGAAAGCCAGGTCCCCGAGAACAACGACTTCCTCACCCTGACCATGGGGCGCCAGCCGATCTTCATCGTGCGCAACAAGGACGGTGAGCTCAATGCCTTCCTCAACGCCTGCAGCCACCGCGGTGCCATGCTGTGCCGGCACAAGCGCGGCAACCGTTCCAGCTACACCTGCCCGTTCCACGGCTGGACCTTCAACAACAGCGGCAAGCTGCTCAAGGTAAAAGACCCGAGCAATGCCGGCTACCCCGACAGCTTCAACTGCGACGGCTCCCACGACCTGACCAAGGTGGCGCGCTTCGAGTCGTACCGCGGCTTCCTGTTCGGTAGCCTGAATGCCGATGTCAAGCCGCTGGTCGAGCACCTGGGCGAGTCGGCGAAGATCATCGACATGATCGTTGACCAGTCGCCGGAAGGCCTGGAAGTGCTGCGCGGTGCCAGCTCGTATATTTATGAAGGCAACTGGAAGCTCACTGCCGAGAACGGTGCCGACGGTTACCACGTCAGCTCCGTGCACTGGAACTACGCCGCCACCCAGAACCAGCGCAAGCAGCGCGAGGCCGGTGACGCGATCAAGACCATGAGCGCTGGCGCCTGGGCCAAGCAGGGCGGTGGCTTCTATTCCTTCGAGCACGGCCACCTGCTGCTGTGGACCCGCTGGGCCAACCCCGAGGACCGCCCAGCTTACGAGCGCCGTGAGCAACTGGCGGCCGACTTCGGCCAGGCCCGGGCCGACTGGATGATCGAGAACTCGCGCAACCTGTGCCTGTACCCGAACGTGTACCTGATGGACCAGTTCAGCTCGCAGATCCGCGTTGCCCGGCCGATTTCGGTGAACAAGACCGAAATCACCATCTATTGCATCGCGCCGAAAGGCGAGAGCGCCGAGGCGCGGGCCAAGCGTATCCGCCAGTACGAAGACTTCTTCAACGTCAGCGGCATGGCCACCCCGGACGACCTGGAAGAGTTCCGCTCGTGCCAGACTGGCTATGGCGGCGGCACTGGCTGGAACGACATGTCCCGCGGTGCGGCGCACTGGGTGGAAGGCGCCGATGCGGCGGCCAAAGAGATCGAACTGCAGCCGCTACTGTCTGGCGTGTGCACCGAGGACGAAGGCCTGTTCGTGCTGCAGCACAAGTATTGGCAGGCCACCATGGTCCGCGCCCTCAAGGACGAACAACAACTGATCCCCGTGGAGGCCGTGCAATGAGCCTGCATGAAACGGTGCGCGATTTCCTTTACCGCGAGGCGCGCTACCTGGACGATGCCCAGTGGGACCAGTGGCTGGAACTGTACGCCAGCGACGCCAGCTTCTGGATGCCGAGCTGGGACGATGACGACAGCCTGACCGCAGACCCTCAAAGCGAAATTTCGCTGATCTGGTACGGCAACCGTGGTGGCCTGGAAGACCGCATATTCCGCATCAAGACCGAGCGCTCCAGTGCGACCGTGCCTGATACCCGCACCTCGCACAACATCAGCAACATCGAGATCGTGGAACAGGGCGAGGGCAGCTGCAAGGTGCGCTTCAACTGGCACACGCTGAGCTTCCGCTACAAGACCACCGACAGTTACTTCGGCACCAGTTTCTACACCCTCGACCTGCGCGGTGAGCAGCCGCTGATCAAGGCGAAAAAGGTCGTGCTGAAGAACGACTACGTGCGCCAGGTCATCGACATCTACCACATCTGATACAGGTTTTTGCGAGCACTGCCCGGTGCGTTTTGCGACGCGCCGTGGGTCGGCTCGCCCGCGAGGTGCAACATGAGCTACCAGATCGCACTGAATTTCGAAGACGGGGTCACCCGCTTCATCGAGGCCACCGGCCACGAAACCGTCGCCGATGCGGCTTACCGCCAAGGCATCAACATCCCCTTGGACTGTCGCGACGGCGCCTGCGGCACCTGCAAGTGCAAGGCCGAATCCGGGCGTTACGACCTGGGCGACAATTTCATCGATGAGGCCTTGAGCGAAGACGAAATCGCCGAAGGCTTCGTGCTGACCTGCCAGATGCGCGCCGAAAGCGACTGCGTGATTCGCATTCCGGCGTCGTCGCAGCTGTGCAAGACCGAACAGGCCCGTTTCGAGGCGGCCATCAGCGATGTGCGCCAATTGTCGGCCAGCACCATTGCCCTGTCGATCAAGGGCGAAGCGCTGAGCCGCCTGGCGTTCCTGCCAGGGCAGTACGTGAACCTGAAGGTGCCGGGCAGCGAGCAGAGCCGCGCCTACTCGTTCAGCTCGTTGCAGAAGGACGGCGAAGTCAGCTTCCTGATCCGCAACGTGCCGGGCGGCCTGATGAGCAGCTTCCTGACCAACCTGGCCAAGGCCGGCGACAGCATGAGCCTGACCGGGCCGCTGGGCAGCTTCTACCTGCGCCCGATTCGGCGCCCGCTGTTGCTGCTGGCCGGCGGTACCGGCCTGGCGCCATTCACCGCGATGCTGGAAAAGATCGCCGAGCAGGGCAGTGAACACCCGCTGCACCTGATCTATGGCGTGACCAACGACTTCGACCTGGTCGAGCTCGACCGCCTGCAAGCACTGGCTGCACGCATCCCCAACTTCACCTACAGCGCCTGCGTGGCCAACCCGGACAGCCAATACCCGCACAAGGGCTACGTGACCCAGCACATCGAGCCGGGCCACCTCAACGATGGCGATGTGGATGTGTACCTGTGCGGGCCACCGCCGATGGTCGAAGCGGTCAGCCAGTACGTGCGTGAGCAGGGCATTACCCCGGCCAACTTCTACTACGAAAAGTTCGCGGCGGCGGCCTGATTACCTTTATCCCGAGCATGACACCGCCCCCCTGTAGGAGCGGGTTTACCCGCAAAGAGGCCAGCAGGTACAGCAACGTTGCCTGGTCGGACGCATTCGCGGGTAAACCCGCTCCTACGGGGACCGCGGGGAAGCGGAGATTTGAACATGAACAACAGATTCCAAGGCAAGGTTGCCCTGGTCACCGGCGCCGCCCAAGGCATTGGTCGTGGCGTGTGCTGGCGGCTCAAGGCCGAGGGGGCGCAAGTGGTGGCGGTAGACCGCTCCGAACTGGTCCACGAACTGGCCGGCGAGGGGGTGCTGACCCTGACCGCCGACCTTGAGCTGCACGCCGACTGTGCCCGGGTCATGGCCAGCGCAGTAGCAACGTTCAGCCGCCTCGACATACTGGTCAACAATGTGGGCGGTACCATTTGGGCCAAGCCTTTCGAGCACTACGCAGCCGAAGAGATAGAAGCCGAAGTGCGCCGCTCGCTGTTCCCCACTCTGTGGTGCTGCCACGCCGCACTGCCGTACATGCTCGAACGCGGCAGTGGGGTCATTGTCAACGTTTCGTCGGTCGCCACGCGGGGCGTGAACCGGGTGCCGTATGGTGCGGCCAAGGGTGGGGTCAATGCGCTGACTGCTTGCCTGGCCTTCGAAACCGCTGGCCGTGGCATCCGCGTCAACGCCACCGCGCCGGGTGGCACCGAAGCGCCGCCGCGGCGGGTGCCGCGCAACACCGCCGAACAAACCGAGCAGGAGAGGCGCTGGTACCAGCAAATTGTCGACCAGACCCTCGACAGCAGCCTGATGCACCGCTACGGCAGCATCGACGAGCAGGTCGGGGCAATTCTGTTCCTGGCCAGCGATGAAGCGTCATACATCACCGGCGTGACCCTGCCGGTAGGTGGCGGTGACCTCGGCTGAACCGCCTGGTCTTGCGGCGTTGCATCTGGCAACAAGGCGGGGAATTGCCTAGCGGCCCTGGTTGAGGGTAGTTTCCCCGTCACCACCTGCCAGGAATGCTCCCTTGGACTCGATTACCCAAGCTGTACTCGGCGCCGCCCTGCAGGGTGCCGTGCTGGGCCGCCTGCAAGGCCGCCGCGCGCTGTTGTACGGCGCGGCGTTGGGCACGCTGCCGGACCTCGACGTGATCATCCGCTACGCCGACCCGGTGTCGCAGATGACTTACCACCGCGGCTTCTCCCACTCGCTGTTCGTGCTCACCGGGCTGGCCTTGCTGCTGGCCTGGCTGGTCAACAAGTGCTGGCCCGACAAAGGCTATACCTTGAACAGGCTGTTCCTGGCGTTCTGGCTGGTGCTGATCACCCACCCATTGCTCGATGCCTTCACGGTCTATGGCACCCAGTTGTTCTGGCCTCTGCCAGTCACACCGCAAAGCTGGGCTGCGGTATTCATCATTGACCCGGTGTATACCTTGCCCCTGGTGGCCGCCGTTATCTACGCGGCCGTGCGCGGGGTGACTGCCAGGGCCACGCGGCTGCTGACCCTGGCACTGGTTTTCAGCACGGCGTACCTCGGCTTCGGCCTTGCCGGGCGCATGGCCGCCGAGCAGCGCTTCCAGGCCGCACTGGACCAGCAAGGTATCATCACCACTGAACTGCGGGCCGTGCCCATTGCCTTCAACAGCCTGGTCTGGCGAGTGTTGGCGAAAACCCCGGGGGGCGACTACTACGAAGGCATCAGCAGCGCCTTCGACCGGCAGGCGCCAGAAATGCAGCGCTTGCCGCGCAATATGCACTTGGCGCAGGTGTTGGCCACCGATGAGCTGTACCAACGTCTGCGCTGGTTCACCGATGACTGGTTGCGTTACGACCAGGTCGGCGACGTGCTGGTGGTCACGGACTTGCGCATGGGTATCCCGGGCAACTACAGCTTCCGTTTCCGCATGGCCCACCGGGACAGCCAGGGGCAGTGGGTGGTCGATGTGCCAGCAGCTTTCCAAAGCACCGGGCCCGGGTCGATGTTCAACAGGCGCGACCTGGTGCTGATCTGGCGGCGTGTCCTGGAGCAGCAACCACCGCTGCCGTTGGCCCTGTGGACCGAGCGCTACCTGGGCGTCAGCCCTGTCGAACGCGAGCGCTGAGGGTTGCGCTCGGCGGGGCTGGACCTGGTCAAATGGACCGCCATGGCGACCATGATCGCCGATCACCTGCGCTTCATATGGCCCACAGCCGATGGCCTGTTCGTGGTGGGCAGGCTGGCGTTCCCGTTGTTTTGCCTGGCCATTGCAGTGAATGTGCAGCGGGCCCGGGCAGCGGCTTTCAATACCATGGGCAATGTGCGCTACCTGGGGCTGATGCTGCTGTTCGCGGTGCTGTCGGAACCTGCATATCGCTGGCTGGACGGCGGCTCGCAGACATTGAACGTGATGCCGACGCTGGTATTGGGGTTGCTGGTGGCCTGGGGTGTGCATTACCCATTGCTTTCGCTGCGTTTGCTGGGTTTGGCGGCCGGGCTGGCAGGTTTATTGTTCAGTGGGCAGTTGATGTATGGGGTGCCCGGGGTATTGCTGCCAGGCGCCTGCCTGATGGCGCGCCGGCAGGGCGGCGCGGCCTGGGTGTTGCCTTGCCTGCTGGCCATGGGCGGCAACCTGACCAATAGCTGGTTGCAGGCGCATTTGCTGGCACCGATCACCTTGCTCACACTGCTGAGCGCGGCCTCGGCGCTCGCGCTTGGCTTAGCGCTGTTGCGCCATGATGATTGGCGGGTGCCGGCAGTGGGGCGCTGGGGCTATCTGTTTTATCCAGTGCATCTGCTAGTAATAAAGGTGCTGTCCTGAGCCTGTGATCGGAGGGCGGGCCTACCCACGCCCCTTCAGCCGATCAGCGTCAGGGCCTGTTGCAGGGTCAATGGCTGTTTCATGCGCTGCGACAGCACCGCCATGGCGTCGGAATACCCCCTGGCAATCACCGCCTCGACCTGCTCGTTCACACACTGCAGGGCGATGAAGTCACCTGTTTCCGGCTCGCCGACAAATTCGATGCGGTTCCAGTCCTGCGCGTGCCCCAGCACCTCGAAGGTAACCCCGTGCTGGTAGGTCCAGAAGAACGGCACGTCGGCGTAGCGGCGTTGCTCGCCGAGCATGTTGGCCGCTGCGATCACCGCCTGTTGCTGCGCCAGACGCCAGTGCTCGATGCGCACCGGGCGCCCGGTAAGCGGGAATGTGGCGATGTCCCCTGCCGCCCACAGGCCAGGGGCAGCACGCATGTCGGCGTCGACCCTCACCGATTTGTCTTCCCCCAGGGGCACTCCGTGCAGAAACGCCGTCGCGGGGCTGACGCCGGTTCCCAGCACGACCAAGGCTGTTTGCAGGCGCTCGCCATTGGCCAGTACCACTGCCTCGACCTGCCCCTGGCCTTCGATCAGCTTGACCTCGGTGGGGCCGTGAAAAGCCACCCCTTGAGCCTCATGCAGCGTGCGCAGGCAACGCCCGATGCGTTCACCCAACTGTCGGGCCAGGGGAAGCTCGTGGCGGGTAACCACATGCACCCGCGCGCCGTAAGCGTGCAGGGCCGAAGCGGCCTCCAGGCCGATGAAGCCGTCGCCCACGATGACCACCGGCTGGCCGGGCTCGGCCGCATCAAGCACCCGCTCAGCATCGTCGCGTGAACGCAGGGTGAACACCCCAGGCAGATCGATACCGGCCAACTGCGGGCGCACGGGCTTGCAGCCGGTGGCGAGCAGGCACGCGTCATACTCGATCGACTGGCCGTCAGCCAAGGTGATTTGGCGGAGCTGGCTGTTCACGCTGCGCACCTTGCCGTGCTTGCGCTCAAGTTGGCCCTGGCGCAAGGCATCGGCGTCGAGCAAGGCAGGTACTTCGTCGGGGGGCATCTGCCCGGCGATCACGAATTTGCTCAGGGAGGTCCGGTCATAGGCGGGCTGACGCTCCTGGTCTATCCACACCAACCGGCCGGCAAAACCTTGCCTGAGCAGGGCGGCCACCGCCGCGCTGCCTGCGGCCCCGGCGCCCACCACCACAAAGCAGCGGGCGTCGCTGTGCCTGGGCGGCTCGACGGCGGCCAGGGGCTGGTCATCGACCCACACCTGATCGCCCTTGAGCCACACCCGGTAGCGGCGCAGGTCGGCAAGTGCCGGCGGTTCGCAGACTGCGCCGTGGTCGACGGCAAACGCGGCTTTGTGCCACGGGCAGACCAGTAGCCCAGCGCACACCACTCCCTCGTCGAGCGGGGCGCCGGCGTGCGGGCAATTGGCCTGGTAGGCGTGCACCTGCTGGCCTTGGCGGACGAGGATGATCTCTTCGCTGCCGGCCTGAACACGCAACGGGCGGTGCTCGTCGAGTTGTGCCAGGCAAGCCACGGCGTACTGGGTCATGGGGGGTTCTCCAAAGGGGGCCTTTGGAACCATTTGACGCCTGAGGTGGGGAGGGGGTGCGTTGGGCTGACGACCGGTGTTCCGGTGGTACCGGGCCAGGCCCGGTGCCACCAGAACACCCCGTTGCATCAGTATGCTGGCGTGATCTGGCAGCGGGCTCAATTGGCCCGGGCAGCACTCAATGCACCGGCCCTGGTCACGCGCAGCGCCACCAGGCTACCGAGCACGATCAGTGCCGCCAACGCGTACAGGGCGGTATCGGTGGACCCGGTCTGGTCCTTGATGAACCCCACCAGGTACGGGCTGAGGAAGCCGGCCATCTGGCCGACCGAGTTGATGATCGCCAGGCCAGCCACGGCGGCACTGGCGCTGAGCAGCGCCGTGGGCATCGGCCAGAACATCGGCAGACCAGTGAGCGCGCCCATGGTGGCGATGGACAGGCCAAGGATGGCAATGGCCGGGTTGGCGGCGAAGTTGACTGCGATCAGCAAGCCCATGGCGCCCATGAGCATCGGCACCACCAGATGCCAGCGGCGTTCGTTGCGCAAATCGGCCGAGCGCCCGCAGAGAATCATGAACACGCCGGCCAGCAAGTACGGAATGGCGCTGAGCCAGCCGATCAACAGCGGGTTGTCGAAGCCCATGCCCTTGATGATCGACGGCAACCAGAAGTTGATGGCGTAGACACCGCTCTGGATACAGAAATAGACGAAACCAAAGGTCCAGATCAGCGGGTTGGTCAGTACCGCCAGCACACTGTCGCCGGTAGTGGCAGGCTTGCTGGCAGCATCGGCCGCCAGGTCTGCGGCGATCAGCTGGCGTTCGCCCGCGCTCAACCAGGCAGCCTTGTGGTAACCGTCACTAAGCAGGAACACTGCCAGAACGCCCAGGGCCACGGTCGGCAAGCCCTGGATCAGGAACATCCATTGCCAGCCGGCCAGGCCATGCTGGCCGGCGGCGAAATGTTCGAGGATCCAGCCGGAGAACGGCCCGCCCAGCAGGCCCGAAACCGGGATAGCCGACATGAACAGGGCCATGATGCGCCCGCGTCTGGCTGCCGGGAACCAGCGCGAAAGGTACAACACCACACCCGGGAAGAAGCCGGCTTCGGCCGCCCCGGTGAGCAGGCGCAAGGTGTAGAACTCGGTCGGTGTGGTGACGAACATCAGGCAAGTGGACAAACTGCCCCAGGCGATCATCATCAGCGCGATCCAGCGCCGAGGGCCGAAGCGGTTGAGCGCCAGGTTGCTGGGCAGGCCGCACAACACATAGCCGATGAAGAAGATGCCGGCGCCAAGGCCGTACACGGTTTCGCTGAACTTCAGCGCGTCGAGCATCTGCAGCTTGGCAAAGCCGACGTTGACGCGGTCCAGGTAGTTGAACAGGTAGCAGATGAAAATGAACGGAATCAGCCGCAGGGTAATGCGCCGGTACAGCGCGTTGCGGGTGGTGTCCGTGCCTTGGTCAGGGGCTGGGCTGTGTGCCATGATCGGATTCTCTGTTGTTATGGTTATCGCCGCGTCGCCTGTGCCGGCGCTCGCCCTGACGAGTCTCGGGGACTGCGGCGTGCCTGTCTTTGTGCTTTTGCACAGTGCCCGGCGCGGGCTGCTGTGCCCGAGCCCAAAAGCCTAACACCCTAAGGACCGCGCAATGTTCGAACTCGACCATGACCTGGCACAGGATATCGTTGACCGGGCGATGGCCATTCTGCCGTGCAACGTCAATGTCATGGACAGCCAGGGGTTGATCCTGGGCAGCGGCGAGCCGGAACGCATCAACACCCGCCATGAAGGCGCCCAGTTGGTACTTGCCAACGGCCGGATCGTGGAATTGGACACTGACGCGGCCAAATGCCTGAAGGGCGTGCAGCCTGGGGTCAACCTGCCGTTGATGCTCGACGGCAGGTTGATGGGCGTGCTGGGCCTGACCGGCGACCCGCAGCACGTGCGCACGTATGCCGAACTGGTGCGCATGACCGCCGAAATGCTGCTGGCCCAGCGCCATTTGCAGGCCGACCAGCAGTGGCGGCGGCAGCGCTGTGACGACCTGCTGGCGTTGCTGCTTGGCGGCAGCGGTGATTCCCCGCGGTTGCTCGACGAAGCCCGGCAACTGGGCCTGAAGCCACAGCTGCCGCGCGTGCCGTGCTTGTTCGAACTGGCCTCGGGGCCGGCCGCCGAGGCACTGGCAGCGTGGTTGATCAGCCGTTACCCAGACAGCTGGTGCGTCAGCCCAGCGCGGCAGTCGTTGCTGTGGTGCCGCCCGGCGGGTGTCGCACTGGATGAGCCGCGCCTGCTGGAACGCCTGCAACGGCATGGCTGGGAAGTGGAACGGCTAGCCCTGGGCAGCGCCGCGCAGAGCCTGGAGCAGTTGCGCCGGGGTTACCGTCGGGTGCGTGACTTGCTGGCTTATGGCCGTGAGGTATTGCCTGGCGAACGCCTACTCAGCCTGCAGCGCTACCGGCTGCCGGCGCTGCTGTGGCGCCACCGCAATGATGACGCACTGGATGAACTGCTGGAGCCGTTACAGCGTATACGCGTCAAGGACAGCAGCGGCCAGTTGCTGACCACGCTGCGGGCATGGTGTGCCCATGACGGCCAGAGCCAGGCCTGTGCCGATGCCTTGGGCATCCACCGCAACAGCCTGCGCTACCGCCTGGAGCGGATTGCCGAACTGAGCGAGGTCGACCCGCTGCGGATGGAAGGCATGCTGAGCTTGTACCTGGGGTTGCAGCTGTTGCCTGCAGACTGAAACATTTCTCTGCTGCGGCCCTATCGCCGGCAAGCCGGCTCCCACAGATACAGGCCTGAGGGCAGCACTCATTTCCTGTGGGAGCCGGCTTGCCGGCGATAGGGCGCAACAGGCCAAAGGCATCCGCCCAAACAACCCACCCGGGGTTTTGTGCATTTGACCGAGGCCTCCTGGGCGTACAGCTGTCAGCATGCCGCCATCAGGACAGGAGAATCCCCATGAAGATCGTCATTGCCCCCGACTCGTTCAAGGACAGCCTCGATGCTGCCGGGGTTGCGCGCGCCATCGCTGCCGGCTTGCGTGAGGGTTGCCCGGGTGTGCAGGTGGTCGAATGCCCGATGGCCGATGGTGGCGAAGGCACCATGGACGCGATCCTTGCCGCCAGTGACGGCGAGCTGCGCCGCCAGACCGTGAGCGGGCCGCTGGGGCAGAGCGTGGAAGCCGGCTGGGGCTGGTTGCCGCACAGCCGCACGGCAATCATCGAAATGGCCCAGGCCAGTGGCCTGCAGCTGGTCCCAACCGGGCAGCGCGATGCCTGCCGCAGCAGCACCTGGGGTACCGGCGAGCTGATTGCCGCCGCGTTGGCTGCCGGCGCACAGCGCGTGGTGCTGGCCATTGGCGGCAGTGCCACCAACGACGCCGGTAGCGGCATGTTGCGTGCGTTGGGCCTGCGCCTGCTGGATGCCAATGGGCAAACGCTGGAAGAAGGCGGCCTTGCCCTGGCCAAGCTGGCCCGTGTTGACGCGAGCGACCTCGACCCGCGGCTGGCCGAGGTGCAATTCGAGGTCGCTGCCGACGTCGACAACCCGCTGTGCGGGGCCAACGGTGCATCGGCGATCTTCGGCCCACAGAAGGGCGCCAACCCGCAGCAGGTGCAGGCGCTGGACCAGGCGCTGGGGCATTTTGCCGACCACTGTGCGCAGTTGCTGGGTGAGGATGTGCGTGACTACCCAGGTTGTGGCGCCGCCGGTGGCATGGGTTTCGCCGCGCGGGCATTCATGGGCGCGCAGTTCCGCCCCGGGGTAGAGGTGGTGGCGGAACTGGCCGGGCTCGATGCCCTGGTGCAAGGTGCTGATCTGGTGGTGACGGGCGAGGGCCGCTTCGATGCACAGACCTTGCGCGGCAAGACGCCAATGGGCGTGGCCCGGGTCGCCAAGCGCCACGGGGTACCGGTGGTGGTACTGGCCGGGACCTTGGGTGAGGGCTACCAGCAGTTGTATGCGCACGGCGTGGATGCGGCCTTTGCCCTGAGCAGTGGGCCAATGAGCCTGGAGCAGGCGTGTGCCGATGCCGTTGAGCTGCTGCAGGCGCGGGCCTGTGACATCGCCCGCCTGTGGCGCTGCGCAGCCGTCAGGGAATGAGCACCTGCTCATGGCCGACCGGTAGGGCGGCCAGTTCGCCGAAGCGTTGTGCCGCATCGATGTAGCGCAGCGCCGACTTGGCGTCTTTCCAGCCCACATAGCTCATCAACGCTTTCAACTCCCAACCATTGGCGGTGGCCCAGGTGGCGAAACCGCGCCGCAGCGAGTGGCCGGTATACAAGGCTGCCGGAACCCCGGCGCGTGCCAGCATGCGCCTTAGCAGCCCCACCAGGCTGTTGCTGTTGAGCGCACTGTCGCCCAGGTTGCCCCAACGGTCGAGCTTGCGAAACACCGGCCCGTGGGCAATGCCGGCAACCTCCAGCCATTGCAGGTAGGCCGTGACCGGGCACAGGGCCTTGAGCGCGGGGGTGCGGTGCTGCACCCCCAGCGCTTCGCGGTCACCCTTGCTGCGTGGCAGGAACAGGGTGATGCCGACACCCGCTTCGGCCTGGACATGCTCCACGCGCAGGCGCGCCAGCTCATCGCCACGAAAACCCCGCCAAAAGCCCAGCAACAGCAGCGCGCTATCGCGCCGAGCGCGGCGCAAGGCGGCCAGGTCGTGACGCTCACGGGCCTGGCGGGCTTCCTCTTCAAAACAGGCGACCGCCGTTTGCAGGTGCTGCAGCAGCAGCGGCGCTGCCTGCTTGGGCGGGGCGGGGTGCAAGCTACGAATGCCGCGCAGCACCTGGCGCACCAGGGGGGCCTTGGTGGGGTCGGGAAAGCCCTGGGCAACGTGCCACTGGCTAAGCGCGGCCAGCCGTTGGCGCAGGGTGCTGACCGCATGCTGGTCGGCATGCTCGGCCAGGTAGCGGGCGATGCTCTCGGCGGTGGCCGGCAGAAAGCCGCCCCAGTGGCTTTCGAAGTGTTCGACGGCAGCCTGATAGCTACGCCGAGTGTTGTCGCGGGTGGCGGCGCGCAGGTAGCGTTCGATATCGGTCATGGTGCAAGCGGCGGTGGAGGACGGCTACACGATAAACCTAAATCACCCGGCTGTCCCGGGCGTGATCGGGCGCGCTGTACAGCAGCGGCACGCTGCGGTATACCTGAGCGCGACCAAGGGGAGCCCGGCAACGGGCTGAGAAACCGCTGAGCATCGCAGCGCGGTGACCCTTCGAACCTGATCCGGATCATGCCGGCGAAGGGATGGGCTCGATACGTGTCGTTACCTGCCTTTTTGCCGGCCTCACATGCGAGGCTCGTTCATGCCCAGTGCCAAGGTCTCGCTGCCATCCCCCCACAAGGACAGCACCATGACCGAACGCTTCAGCCAGACCCTGCGCCGCCATAGCGACCCGACCTGGTCGGCCGCCGTTGGCCACCGTTTCGTGACCCAACTGTGCGACGGCAGCCTGCCGGCGCCGATCATGATCGACTACCTGGTGCAGGACCACCGCTTTCTCGACAGCTTCCTGACCTTGCTCGGTGCCGCCATCGCCACTGCCGATACCTTCGAGGCCCGGCTGCGCTTCGGCCGCTTTGCCGGCATGATCTGCAGCGACGAGAACACCTATTTCCTGCGCGCGTTCGAGGCGCTGGATGTCAGCCCGGCGCAACGCCGTGAACCCGCCGATACCGCACCCACCGCCGGTTTCAAGGCGATCATGCGCGAAGCGGCCGCCACCCGTTCCTACGCGGCGGCGCTGGCGGTGCTCAACGTTGCCGAAGGCCTGTACCTGGACTGGGCGCTAAAAGCGCCAAAGCCCTTGCCGGAGAACTTTGTCCATGCCGAATGGATCACGCTGCATGACAACCCGGCCTTCCAGGACTTCGTTGCCTTCCTGCAGGCCGAACTGGACCGGGTAGGCCCGCAGGCCGCGGCGCTGGCCAGTGACTTCTACCAACGCACCGTGGCACTGGAGCTGGCTTTCTTCGACGCCATCTACCCGGAGGGCCAGTGAGCATGGATATCTTCGAACGCCTGAAAACCGCCGCCAATCGCCCCTGGGCCCGCTATGTCACGCACGACTTCGTGCAGCAGATGGGCGAGGGCACGTTGAGCGAGCAAGCGTTTCGTACCTACCTGGTGCAGGACTACCTGTTCCTGGTCCAGTTTGCCCGGGCCTGGGCGCTGGCTGCCTACAAAAGCCGACGCCCGGCGGACATTCGTGCCGCACAGACCACGCTGGCGGCCATTCTCGATGAAACCGAGCTGCACCTGCGGCTGTGCGCGCGCTGGGGGTTGAGCCAGGCCGACATTGAAGCGGCGCCAGAGCATCAGGCCACCGTGGCCTACACCCGTTACGTGCTGGACTGCGGCGCTGCCGGGGACCTGCTGGAGCTGCAGGTGGCACTGGCCCCCTGCGTGGTCGGCTATGCCGAAATCGGCCGCGCCCTGGCCGAGCAGATTGGCGACTTGAGCGGCCACCCATACCGCGAGTGGATTGGCGAGTACGCGGGTGCAGCCTACCAGGGGGTGGCTGCGGCAGCTCGCCGGCACCTCGACGAGCTGGCAGCACGCAGCATGACCGAGCAGCGTTTTGCCGAACTGGCAGCCATTTTCGCCCAGGCCTCCAGCCTGGAAGCGGATTTCTGGCAGATGGGGCTGGACGGGGCGGCATAACGTTGCGTGCGGTGTCGGGCTGAGTGGTTACTACTCAGCCCGGAACCGCTTTGGTGCATGAATGCCTCAAAAGAAGTCGTGCCGCACACTTTCACCGGGGTAAAACCCAGCTTTACTGGTCACTGTGCACATGCAGCAATGGGCTGCATGCCCGGTTTTTTTCGCTGTTTGGCGGCCGCAAAAAGCGGCCCGCATCTTGCTCCAGCTGCTCCCAACTACAACCTGGAGCCCCGTGCAATGAGCTCACCCAGCGAATTTCCACTCAGCGAAGCGCCGCCATCAGCCCGCAAGGGCCTGCTGCCGATCACCATGGTCCTGTTCAGTTTCACCTTCTTCACCGGCACCATGTTTGCCGGCGGCAAACTCGGCATGGCGTTCAGTTTCGCCGACATGCTATGGGTCGCCACCCTCGGTAACAGCTTGCTTGCGCTGTATGCCGCCGCGTTGGCCTTCATTGCCTCGCGTAGCGGCCTGAACACGGTGTTGATGGGGCGTTTCTGTTTCGGGGAGGCAGGCAGCCGGCTGTCCGACTTCCTGCTGGGCTTCGCCGAACTGGGCTGGTACGCCTGGGGCACCGCCACGGTGGCGATCGTGCTGGTCAAGTTGCTTGGCCTGGCAGAGGGTTTCAGCCTGCCGTTGATGGTGGTCTTCGGCCTGGGCTTCAGCGTCACCGCCATCCTCGGTTTCAAGGGGCTGGATGTGCTGGCCCGGGTTTCGGTGCCACTGATGTTCGTGCTGCTGTTGGTGTCGATGTACATCGCCACCCGCGATGCCGGTGGGTTCGCCGGCCTGGCGGCGGTGGTACCGCATGAGACCATGACGTTTTCCGCGGCAGTGACCATGGTGTTCGGCACCTTTGCCAGCGGCGCTACCCAGGCGACCAACTGGACACGCCTGTCGCGCAGCGGGCGGGTAGCGGTGAGCGCCAGTGTGGTCGCGTTCCTGCTGGGCAACGGCCTGATGGTGGTGGCAGGCGCCTGGTGCGCCATGGTCTACCAGCAGGCCGATATCGTCGAAGTGATGATGCTGCAGGGCTTGTCCTTTGCCGCAGTGGTCATGCTGTGCCTGAACCTGTGGACCATCCAGGGGCCGACCATCTACAACGTTTCGGCTGCCGCGTGCCACCTGCTGCGCAGCGAGCGGCGGCGCACGGCGACCCTGTTGGCGGCCGCTGTGGGTATCGTGTTGGCCATGGGTGGGATGTACGAGATGCTGATCCCGTTCCTGGTGCTGCTGGGTTCGATCATTCCGCCGGTGGGTGGGGTGATCATGGCCGATTTCTGGTACCGCCACCGTGGCAAATACCCGGCGCTGGGCACTGCAACGCTGCCCCGTTACAACCTGGTCGGGCTGTTCGCCTACGCCGTTGGCGCCGTACTGGCCTACGCTTCGCCGTGGGTGGCACCGCTGGTGGGTATCGGCGCCTCGGCGCTGTGCTACATCGTCGTGCTCGAGCTGGGCGGGCGCCGCGCAGCGGCCCAGGCGGGCGTCGAACCGTGAGCCTGGCGCTGGAAGAAATCCTGCAGCTGCCCGGCCTGCACGAGATGAGCGTGCGCGCCGGGGCGCGCAACCTGCAACGGCGGGTACGCTGGCCTTATGTGGCAGAAAACGAAGGTATCGCCGAATGGGTGATGGGCGGCGAGCTGGTGTTCGTCACCGGCATCAACCACCCACGGGGTGAGGCCAACCTGCTTGCCCTGGTCGAAGACGGCGAAGCCGTCGGCATTGCCGGGCTGGTGATACTCACCGGCGGCAGTTTCATCCAGCACATTGCGCCTGCGGTGATTGCCCGTGCCGAGCAGCTGGGTTTGCCACTGATCGAACAGCCTTACGCCCTGAAAATGGTGGTGGTCACCCACTTGATCGGTACTGCGCTGGTGCAGATGACCCAGGTTCGCCGCTCGCGCAACGACATCCTCGGCCAACTGCTCAGTGGCGATTACCCAAGCCTGGCGATTGCCCGGCAGCGCGCTGCGCACCTGCAAATGACGCTGGATGAGCCGCGCCGGCTGCTGGCCTTGCGCCTGGCCGGGGTCGATGAGCTGTTCGAGCGGTTGGGGCTGACACTCGGCGAGCGGCGCTGGCAGCACACCCGCCAGGCCCTGGAGGACCAACTGCAAGCCTGGTGCCGGCAGCAGCCGGGCAGCGTCACGGCGCACCTGCCCGGTGACCTGTTCGTCGTGTTGCTGGCCGACACGCAAGACCTGCCGGAACGTTTGACCGCGCTGTACCGGCAATTACAAGGGGTAGCCGGCGAGTTGAGCTTGTACATGGGGCTTTCCAGCCTTGCCGAAGACTGTGCACACTACCGCCAGGCCTTGAACGAAGCGCGCCAGGCACTGGATGTGGCCCGGCACCTGCGCCCGGCCAGTGGTTACTGCAATTTCAATGAGCTGGGGGTGCTGCGCTTGCTGCAGGGCATCGTCGACCGCTCGCTGATCGACGATTTCGTCAGCCGTACCCTTGGCCCGCTACTGGCACCAGGGCGTAAGCAAGCCACTGCATTGGTCCACACCCTCGACGCCTTGCTCATGGAAAATGGCAACAGCCTCAAAGCCGCCCAGCGCCTGGGCCTGCACCGTAACACTGTCAATCAGCGCATACAGCGCATCGAACAACTGAGCGGACAGTCGATCGACGACCCGCTTTTTCGCATGAATGCTTCGGTCGCCATGTTGGTATGGCGCATGAGCGAAGCCCACGGCAAGGAGTAACCGCATGAACATCATCAACGCCCGGCTGCGCGGCAAACCCGGCTTGTTCCGCATTGAACTTGCTGGCGAGCGCATCAGCGCAATCGTGCCGCAGGCCAATGCAGTGGCGCAGGCGCCCGGCGACCTGGACGCTGCACAGAACTTGGTGGTAGCGCCCTTTGTCGAGCCGCACATCCACCTTGACGCCACCCTGACGGCCGGTGAGCCGAGGTGGAACATGAGCGGTACGCTGTTCGAGGGCATCGAGTGCTGGGCCGAGCGCAAGCAGTTCACCACCCACGATGACATCAAGGCCCGCGCGAAGAAAACCATTGGCATGCTGGTGGACCACGGTATCCAGCATGTGCGCACGCATGTCGATGTCACCGACCCGACGCTTACCGCGCTCAAGGCCATGGTCGAGGTACGCGACGAAGTCCGCGGGCTGGTCGACCTGCAGATCGTCGCGTTTCCGCAGGAAGGCATCGAGTCGTATGCCAACGGCAGGGCATTGATGACCGAAGCGGTGGCCATTGGTGCCGACGTGGTGGGGGGCATTCCGCATTTCGAGAACACCCGCGACCAGGGCGTGTCGTCGATAAAATTCCTGATGGACCTGGCCGAGCGCAGCGGCTGCCTGGTAGACGTGCACTGCGACGAAACCGACGACCCGCAGTCACGTTTTCTTGAAGTTCTGGCCGAGGAAGCCCGGGTACGTGGCATGGGCGCCCGGGTCACCGCCAGCCATACCGTGGCGATGGGGTCGTATGACAACGCTTACTGCTACAAGCTGTTCCGCCTGTTGAAGCTGTCGGGCATCAACTTCGTGTCTTGCCCAACCGAAAGCATCCATTTGCAAGGGCGCTTCGACAACTACCCCAAGCGCCGTGGGGTTACCCGGGTAGCCGAAATCGACCGCGCCGGCATGAACGTGTGCTTTGGCCAGGACTCCATCGTGGACCCGTGGTACCCGCTGGGCAACGGCAACATCCTGCGCATTCTCGAAGCGGGGCTGCACATCTGCCACATGCTCGGCTACGAAGACTTGCAGCGTTGCCTGGACCTGATCACGGACAACAGCGCCCGCACCCTGAACCTTGGCGAGCACTATGGCATCGAGGTGGGGCGCCCAGCCAACCTGTTGCTGCTGTCGGCACCCGATGACTACGAGATGGTGCGCAGCCAAGGGCATGCGCTGGTCTCGGTGCGCCATGGCAAGGTGCTGATGCAGCGTACGCCAGCCCAGGTGCAGCGCCTGCTCTGAGCGGTTGACGTTGGGGCCCGGCGCAATGCCGGGCCCTGCGTCAGCTGTCACCCGACCGCTTCGAGGAACTTGTCCAGGACAATGTTGCGGCCACACAGGACCACCGCAACCCGCTTGCCTTGGTACTGCCTGGCCAGTTTCTGCATCCCGGCGACGGCAACTGCCGCAGCGCCTTCGATGATCCAGCGCTCGTGGCGGGCAATGTCGCGCATGGCCGCACGGATTTCGTCCTCGCTGACCAGTACCGTCCCGGTGACCAGCGCCTGGCACAGCGGGAAGCTGACAGCACCTGGCTCGATGCCACCGGCGGTGCCGTCGGAAAGGGTTTCGCGCGCCTGCACTTCGATGATCTCACCCGCCTGTAGCGAGCGCGCCAGTGCGGGGTCATTTTCGGGCCAGCAACCAATGATCTCGGTGCCTGGCTTGAGCACGCGCAGGGCGGCGCCGATACCGGCAATCAGCCCGCCGCCGCCCACCGCGACGAATACCGCGTCCAGGTCGGGTGCCTGCTCGAACAACTCCATTGCGAGGGTGCCTTGGCCTGCGATGACCTGCAGGTCGTTGTACGGCGACACAAATGGCACACCCCGCACCCGCGCTTGCCTGGCGGCCTCCAGTTCTGCACCCAATGGGTCGGTGGGCAGGCAGATGACTTCGGCGCCCAAGGCACGCATCGCTGCCAGCTTGTAGGCCGACGCTGAAGCGGCGCTGTACACCGTTACCGGCACCCCAGCAGCGTTGCCGGCCATTGCCAAGGCCTGCCCATGGTTGCCCGAAGACGCGGCGATCACCCCGGCAGCCCGCTGTTCGGTTGGCAGCAGGCGGATCTTGTTGCTGGCGCCGCGAAACTTGAACGAACCGGTGTGCTGCAGGTGTTCGCATTTAAGCAGTACATCGCAACCGGTCTGCTCCGAGAGGCGGGCGCTGCGGGTCAGTGGCGTCACACTGACGGCAGGGCGTAGTGCCGTATGGGCATCCTTTATGGACCGAAAAAGCCCATCCAAATGGGTGGCATCGGTAACGGGCGCAAGAGCGGGAGTGGCTGCCATGCTGTAAACCTGCATAGATATGGAATATCCGTCTACCGTAGACGTTTATTCTATTCGACGCAAGCGGGCGTGCGCATGCCTCGCCGTGCTCATCCCGGCAAGCCAGCGACAGTGGGTTTAAAGGGCCTTGAGCTCTTTCAGGTACTTGTACACGGTCGCGCGCCCCATGCTCAGTACGTTGGCCACATAGTCCACGCCACTTCGGCCTTGGAACGCGCCCTCTGCATGCAGTGCCTGCACCAGGCTGCGCTTGTCCTTCATGCGCAGCGTTTGCAGTGACAGGTTGCGCGCCTGCAGCCAGCCATGCAGGAAGGTGTTGATGCGCTCCTGCCAGTCGTTACGGAACAACGCGTCCGGTTGCGGAACCAGCCGGCTCATCTGGAAAAACGCATCCAGCGCAACACGGGCCTGCTCCAGTACCGACACGTTCAGGTTGATGCACATCAGGTGCTCGGCTTCGCCCTGGGCATTGCGCAGCAGGGTGCTGATCGAGCGGACCTTCTGGCCGTTCCAGTTGAGTTTCTCGTAAGGGCCAAGGTTCGTGCCCTGGAGCAAGTCGCCCAGTTCATGATCGATCGCCGAGTCGTCACCCAAGGTGCGTTGGGAAAAGTTGTTGGCGATGTGCACCACCGTCTGGCTGCGCAGGTCGTGGACGATGACTTCCGCGTGCGGGTACAGCAACAGGGCGATGCTGTCGGCAATTGCCTTGTAGTTATCCAGGGTCATTGGTATCGGGTGCTTTTCGCAGGGGCAGGAACCGGACGTTCATGGTGGCGGCAAAGCGCCTGGGACACAAGGCGGGTGGTTGCCGAGCCTGGTACCACTGCAAGTACTACCAATCGCACGAATTTAGCCTTCACATGCGATAAGCCGTGATTATTCCATGTGAGAAAACCTTTGCCGGCCAACGCCATGATTGGCATAATCAGTACGTAATTACATGCTACATAATACAGTACGAAATCGTAGGAGCACACATGGCCCGGGGTGGTATAAACAAGGTGGTGGTGCAGCAGGCACGCCAGGCGCTGATCGCCCGGGGGGAAAACCCCAGCATCGATGCCATTCGTATCGAGCTGGGCAATACCGGCTCGAAAACCACCATTCACCGCTACCTGAAAGAGTTGAACGGCCAGCAGCCGGTTGCCTCGGAAGGTGGCGTTGCATTGAGTGAGGTGCTGGCCCGCATGGTTGGGCAATTGGCGACCCAGTTGCAGGACGAGGCCGATCTGACCATCGAGCAGGCCGAAAGCACGTTTACCCAGCAGCGTGAACATTTGGAGGCGCAGCTCGAAATCGCGCAGCAAGCCTTGGCGGCCGCGCACCAGCAGCACCAGATCGATGCCGCGGCACTGGCTGCCGAATCCGAGCGGCTGCTGTCCACGCAAAGCACGTTGCAGGCCGAACAGCTACGCAGTGCGAGCCTCAACCAGTCGCTGGGCGAACTGCAGCTGCGTCTGGCAGACAAGGACGAACAGATCCAGTCACTGGAAGACAAGCACCGCCATGCCCGCGACGCCCTCGAGCATTACCGCAGCGCTAGCCGTGAGCAGCGCGAGCAGGAACAACGGCGGCACGAGGCGCAGTTGCAGCAGTTGCAGGTGGAAATGCGCCAATTGCAGCAGGGCATGATCGTCAAGCAGGACGAGCTGACCCGCCTGCACCGCGATAACGAACGTTTGCTGGGCGAGCACCGCCAAGTGGCCAGCGAATGCCGGGCGCAAGGGGAGTTGCTGGAGCAACGTGATGCGCAGATCCAGGGTTTGCGCACGATCCTGGCGCAGGCGCAGGGCGCCAGTGAGGAAATGCGCCGGCAACTGGATACCCAGGCACAGAGCCTTGAACAGCGGCGCGAGCTGTGTGCCGAGCAAGCACGGCAGTTGAAATACTTCGAGGAACAACTGCGCGAGCGTGACGAGGCGCTGGCGCAGTGCCGGGCGTTGGTGGCCGAAGCAGCAGGTTAATCAAACTTTTTCGAAGCAGCGCTTTCTTCCCTAAACACCTCAAGGAGATATCGCCATGCCTGATAAACATCCACCGCACAAACAGGGGCCGCACTCGTCGGAGCAGGCGGACAAGAAGAGTGAGCTGGGTTTCGACCCGGATTCACCGGACCTCGACGATCCACAGGTTGACCCGCAGGGCCCCGCCAAGCCACCCAGGGATGTGGAGAAGAAGTAGAAATCCCAGGCAGAAAAGCCCGCCAGCTGAGCGAAATGGGCTGGCGGGTTTACCGAGGAATTTGCCGGGCCTGTAAGGCCAGGCTCCGCAAAACCCCCGGTTTACCAGCGTTTAGCCCTCGGCTTGCCTGGCGGCGTCCACACCGGCCGCCGACAGCTTGATGGGGTACTGGACGCTGATTTGGTGGTCATCGCTGACCACCACGCTGCCATCATGAATCAGACCAGCGTCCTGCAGGGTCTTGAGCATACCTGCAACGGCCTTCTCGCCACGATAGTTGTCCAGCACTTCCTTGCCCAGCCCCTGCGGGTGAGCATGCAGCAGACGGGTGAGTACTTCGCTTTTCAGTGCATCGTTACTCATATCGAACCTCACGTTCACTTAGCGTGTTTGGCCTGCAGTGCCTTGGCGTGCTCCAGGTGCTGTTCCAGCTTAGGCAGGGTTTCGCTGGCGAAGGCCTTCAGCTCAGCCTTGTCGGAGGACGCAGCTTCTTTCTTGAACAGCTCGACCGCTTTCTCGTGCGCATCGACCTGGTTGTTGAGGTAAGACTTGTCGAACGAGTCGTCACGCCATTCCAGAATCATCTTCTTGACCTTGTCAGTCATCGCCGCGTCGTCGGGTACGGAAATATCCAGTTTACGGGCGATGTCGGCGAGTTGCTGATTAGCCTGGGTATGGTCGGTGACCATTTGCTGGGCAAAGGTCTTGATCTCTGCGTTCTGGCTTTTTTCCTGGGCCAGCTTGCCGGTGACCATTTCGGCTATGCCAGATTCGACCGCTGCATCGACGAAATCATCGGAGCTGGCTGCCAGCGTGTGGGCCGATACCAGGCCCAGCACCAACGATAACCCGACACGCTTGATGAAGAGACTGCTCATGCTGCACTCCTTAAACCTTGGCGCGACCTCAGTGTCGCGTACGGTTGAGGGCCGGGGCAGGGCAAAGGTTTAATCTTTTTCACCACCGGCGGCGACCCCGGTGGCGCTCAGTCTGCTGCCAGCACGTGTTGCTGGAGTTGCCAACGCACTGAGCTAACGCCCTTTTCCAGGCTGACCCGGCTGACCAGGCGCTCCAACTGCGCCGGTGCCTGTGCGGTGCCCAACAACTCTGCACGCACCTCAAGCCTGGCCGGGTTGTCCAGGTCGGCACTTTGCAGCGACTGCAGGCGTAGTTGCGGGTCGGCCAGGCTGTGCAGCATCAGGCTGCGCACCTGAATCTCGTCCTCGGCGCGGCAGACGATCCGCACCTCGAAATGCTGCTCGTCCTCGCTGGCAGGCACAATGCCCTGGCGGTCGAGGCGTTGGGCGATGTCGCGCAGCAGGATGTTCGCGCACAGCACCATCAGGCTCCCCAGCGCGGCCTCCAGCAACAGCCCCAGGCTGCACAAGACACCGACCGCTGCCGTGCACCACAAGGTGGCGGCGGTATTCAGGCCGCGCACATTGAAGCCATCGCGCATGATCACCCCGCCCCCGAGAAACCCAATGCCCGAGACCACATAGGCGGCAACGCGTGAAGCATCGGCAGCGGCCATGCCGGGCACTGCCTGGGTCATCAGTACGAACAGGCAGGCCCCGGTACTGACCAGTGCATTGGTGCGCAGCCCGGTCAGGCGCTGGCGCAACTGGCGTTCGGCGCCGATCAGCGCCCCTAGTAGCAGCGCGACACCCACGCGCAGCAGAAAAACGTTCCAATCCATAGCTCACCTCTTCCACGGGCACACGCCCGCATGAGCGCCTTCACTGGGCGCTGTTGAAAAACCAGAAAGATGCGCAGGACCACGGGGGGAGGGACGTGAAGCGGGGTTACAAGAAACCACCGTCTTGCCAGGCTGGCCAGACAGTGCAGGACACTGCCGAGCTAGCGCGCCACGTGGGCCTGTCGCAAGCGACTGGGGCTACTGTCCAAAGTGGGTCTCCTGTACGGACGGCTAAATTGCGACGCGGACCATACGCCCCGCGGCAATACCGGTCAAGTGGGGAAAGATGACAATGGCTTAATCGGCAAATGCCCTGCAGCCGGGCCTGCCACATGGAAAAAAAAACCATCAGCCGGTAACCTTGCGCCACCCTATGCGATCACCCGGACCGTTCCATGCTGCTCAATCTGACCGTGCTGTTCGGCACCCTGGTGGCCATGGAGGGCGTAGGTACGCTGGCCCACAAGTACATCATGCATGGCTGGGGCTGGTGCTTGCACCGCTCGCACCATGAGCCACAGCTGGGCATGCTCGAAACCAATGACCTCTACCTGCTGGCGCTGGCGCTGGTAGCCGCCGCCCTGATCGCCCTGGGCAAGGGCGGCCATGCGCCGCTGCAGTGGGTGGGCGGTGGCGTGGCGGGCTATGGCGTACTGTATGTACTGGCCCATGATGGCTTCTTTCATCGGCACTGGCCGCGCCGGCCACGGCCGGTCAACCGCTACCTCAAACGCCTGTACCGGGCGCACCGGCTGCACCATGCAGTGAAGGGGCGCACCGGAGGGGTGTCGTTCGGTTTTTTCTACGCGCCGCCGTTGAAGGTGTTGAAACAGCAACTGCGGGGCAAGCGCAACCGGCGCTGACTGCCTGGGCGTTACCTGGCGGTGCCGCTTTCAGGCTGCGCCACGGCGTGCCCTCGGCTGACCCACCAGCCGAAACCGGCGGCGGTGAAGAACATGATCAGGCTGTACAGCGCTGCCGGCACTGCCATGGTCGGGTTGTTCAGCAGCGACGGGCTCAGGGCCAGGGCAATCGCCAACGTGCCGTTATGTATGCCGATTTCCATGCCGATGGCGATGGCCTGGCGCTTGGGGATGTTGAGCAGGCGCGGCACCCAGTACCCCACCGCCAGGCTCAACAGGTTGAACAACAGCGCCGCCAGGCCCACGACCGGCGCGTACTCGACCACCGTCTGCCAGTCCTTGGCCAGCGCCAGGACAATGGTGAATGCCAGAAACAATGCCGCCACCAGCTTCATCGGCTTTTGCATGCGCGCGGCAAACTTTGGGGCAAAGCGGCGAATCAGCATGCCAAGCGCCACCGGCAGCAGGACGATGGCGAACACCTGCATGACCTTGGCAAACTGCAGCGGTATGGCCTGGTCCGACGCCATGAACCAGCTCAACGACAGGTTGACCAACAGCGGCATGGTCAGGATAGCGATCAATGAGTTGACCGCTGTGAGGGTGATGTTCAGCGCCACATCGCCATGTGCCAGGTGGCTGAACAGGTTCGCCGTAGTGCCACCCGGCGAAGCGGCCAGCAGCATCAACCCCACCGCCAGCGCCGACTCCAGGCCAAAGCCGTTGGCGATCAGGAAGCACACCAGCGGTAACAGCAGAATCTGGCAGGCCAGGCCCACCACCACGGGCTTGGGGTATTTCACCACCCGTGCGAAGTCGGCCAAGGTCAACGACAGGCCAAGGCCCAGCATGATGATGCCCAAGGCCAGGGGCAGAACGGCGGTGAGCAGGGGCGAGGCGGTCATCGGCAGTCTCTCGGGTGAAGGATCCGATGCAGTCTAGGTGGGCCGGGATGGATAGATAATTGCAAAAAGCCAGCTCTTGGTAACCATTTGTTACCAAGGACAGCCCTCATCAGCCCTGCATGGCGCGTTGCAGCAGGCCCGCAGGCGCAGTAGCATGCCGCCTTTTTCGAGGATTAGCCTGTCATGCCGTTCCAGCAAGGTCTGCTTGCCACCCCGGTGCCGGCCCACGCCCGCCACTTGTTCTTCACCCTGCAATCGCCTGAGGCGTTGCCTGCCGCCCTCGATGCCTTGCTACCGCAGGTCGATGGCGTGCAGGTGATCCTCGGCGTAGGCGCGCCCATGGCCAAGGCCCTGGGCCGTGAAGTACCTGGCCTGCGTCCCTTCCCGCTGCTGGATGCGGCGGTAGAGAACCCCAGCACTCAGCACGCGTTGTGGCTGTGGCTGCGTGGTAACGAACGCGGCGACCTGCTGCTGCGGGCCCAGGCACTGGAGCAGGCGTTGGCGCCAGCCCTGCGCTTGGCCGACAGTATTGACGGGTTTCTGCACCGGGGTGGGCTGGACCTGACCGGCTACGAAGACGGCACGGAAAACCCGGTGGACGAGGATGCGGTGCAGGCAGCGATCGCTGCCGATGGTTCCAGCTTTGCTGCGTTTCAGCTGTGGAAGCACGACCTGGCGTACTTCAAGTCGCTGCCTCAGGCCGACCAGGACAACATCATGGGCCGCCGCCTCAGTGACAACGAAGAACTCGACGACGCGCCCGAGTCGGCACACGTCAAGCGTACTGCCCAGGAAAGCTTCGAGCCCGAGGCCTTCATGGTGCGCCGCTCGGTATCATGGGCCGATCAGCGCGGTGCCGGCCTGGCTTTCGTTGCCCTGGGCCGCAGCTTCGATGCCTTCGAAGTGCAACTGCGGCGCATGAGTGGCCTGGAGGACGGTATCATCGACGGCCTGTACCGCTTCAGCCGCCCCCTGAGCGGCGGCTACTACTGGTGCCCGCCAATCAGCGCCACCGGTGTCGACCTGACCCCGCTGCTGCAGGCCAGGTAAAAACATCCAGACACAGAAACGCCCACGCGCGCCGGGTAGAGCGGCTAGCCTTGGAAGTTTCCCTGGAATGACGGGAGCTTTTCCATGTATGTACGTCGTGATGTCCTACGCGTGGGCGCTACGTTGGGCCTGTTGGCCAGCGCCCCTTGGTTGCACGCAGCCACGCCGGCAGGCATGTTGACCCGCGCCGTGCCGTCTAGCGGTGAAGCACTGCCGGTGATTGGCGCCGGTACTTCCGGCAGTTTCGAGGTAGAAGCCGGCTCGGCTGCCTACCAGCAACTGCAGGCAGTGCTCAAGGCCTTTTTCGACGGTGGCGGGCGGGTGATCGACACCTCGCCCAATTACGGTGGCGCCGACAGCATTCTTGGCCAATTGCTGGAGGAGGGGGGCTGGCATTCACGCTGCTTCATTGCCACCAAGATTGCCGCCGACAGCCGCGCTGAAGCCCAAGCGCAATGGGCTGACAGCCTGAAGCGGCTGCGCACCGACAAGGTCGACCTGTTGCAGGTGCACAACCTGCGTGACTGGCGAACCCAACTGCCCTATGCGCGCGAACTCAAGCAGCAGGGCAAAACCCGCTATGTGGGGATCACCCATTACCTGAACAGTGGCCACGCCGAAGTCGCCGAGCTGGTGCGCAGTGAGGCGCTGGATTTCATCCAGATCAACTACTCAGTCAGCGCCCCCCAGGCCGCCGGCGAATTGCTGCCGTTGTGCCAGGAGCGGGGCGTAGCGGTGCTGATCAACCGCGCGTTCGATGATGGGCGCCTGTTTACCCGCGTCAAAGACCAGCCCTTGCCCGGCTGGGCCGCTGAAGCAGGCATCGGCAGCTGGGCTCAGCTGTTTCTCAAGTTCGCCATCAGCCACCCGGCGGTGACGACAGTAATCCCTGCGACCGGTCGACCTGACCGCCAGCTCGACCAGCTCAAGGCTGGCCAGGGCCCACTGCTTACCCAGGCGCAGCAACAGGCGCTGATCAATCAATTTAGCTAAGCACATGAGTGCCTGGCGGCGGCGCCTGGATCAAGGGCTGAACCTACAGCCTGGCGAAGGGCCGGCGGTTATCGCCGGCCTGCTGCTGTTCTACTGCCTGTTCACCGGTTATTTCATGCTGCGCCCAGTACGCGAAACCATGGGCGTTGCCGGTGGCGTGGACAACCTGCAGTGGTTGTTCACCGGTACCTTCATCGCCAGCCTGGCATGCCTGCCAGTGTTCGGCTGGCTTGCCAGCGGCGTGCAACGCCGGTTCATTCTGCCTTGTACCTATGGTTTTTTTGTCAGCAACCTGCTGCTGTTCGCCGTATTGATAACCCGCTCGCCAGAAAACCTGTGGACGGCGAGGGTGTTCTACATCTGGCTTTCGGTGTTCAACCTGCTGACCATCTCGCTGGCCTGGAGCGTGCTCGCCGACCTGTTCTCTACGGCCCAAGGCAAGCGCCTGTTCGGCCTGTTGGCCGCCGGGGCCAGCCTGGGTGGCCTCAGCGGGCCGATCCTGGGTACGCTACTGGTGGCGCCGCTGGGCCATGCCGGGTTGCTGCTGCTGGCGGCGGTATTCCTGCTCGGCAGCGTCGGGGCAAGCCTGTTCCTGCAGCGCTGGCGACAGCAGCATCCGTTGCCAGCGCATGCCGAGCGTGGTGCCGCAAGGCCGCTGGGCGGCAACCCACTGGCCGGTGCCACTGCGGTACTGCGCTCGCCTTATCTGTTGGGCATCGCGCTGTTCGTGGTGTTGCTGGCAAGTGTCAGTACCTTCCTGTACTTCGAGCAGGCACGCATCGTCAGCCAGACCTTCACCGACCCCACCCGGCAAACGCAGGTATTCGGCTTGATCGACAGCGTTGTTCAAGCCTTGGCCATCCTCACGCAAGTCTTGCTCACCGGGCGGCTGGCGCGTCGCCTGGGGGTGGGCATATTGCTGATGGCCGTGCCGCTGGTGATGGCAGCGGGCTTCTTGTGGCTGGCGCTGGCCCCCGTGTTCGCGGTGTTCGTAATGGTCATGGTGGTGCGCCGCGCAGGGGAGTACGCGTTGGTGCGCCCGGGGCGCGAGATGCTGTTCACTGTGTTGCCGGCCGAGGACAAGTACAAGGCCAAGAACTTCATCGACACGGTGGTGTACCGGGGTGGTGACGCCCTCAGTGGCTGGCTCAAGCGTGCCCTGGACGTGATGGGGGACCACCCGCAACTGGCCATGCTGATTGGCGCGGTACTGGCCGTGGCCTGGGCGGCCACCGGCGGCTGGCTTGGCCGCCGTCAGGCCCATATGGATAATCCGCCGCACGACTGAAAGGCGCGCCAAATAAGGACTTGCCGCTTATTTAATGCCACCGGTCCGAAGCCTGCCAATCGGAACGAATCCCCTCCCGAGCCCGCACTCCGAAGTACTGTACGGCGCTCATGCCGTGCATCCCGAAATCATATGAGGTTTCAGACCATGGCCACTAAAGACAATAGCCGTACCGGCAATCAACAAGGCAGCCAGGGCGGTAACAAGAACTCGGGCAACTTTGCCAATGACCGCGAGAAAGCCTCCGAGGCAGGCCGCAAGGGCGGCCAACATTCCAGCGGCGGCCAAAGCAGCGAATCAGGCCGTAAAGGTGGCCGCTCGTAAACGAGGCTTGGCAGTGCCGGGCAACCGGCACTGCAATCAAGCAAACCTGGAGGTCGTTATGCAATGGATACCCGTAGCCGCCCTGACGGGCGCCCTGGTGCTGGTTGGGGGCTGTTTCGATCGAGACAATGGCCACCCAGGCAAGGACGACGCCGACACCACCAAATCGTCCCTGCAGATGCACCAGCCCGCCGAAAAACCCGCGCCCCAACCTGCGCCCGATCCTGAACCTATGCCAGGTCAGAAACCCAGTCAATAAACGCGCATGAGGAAAACGGCATGACGGTCATGACCCGCAAGACCGCCGCGACAGTTCCGGCCTCACTGGCCACAACCAGCCTGCAACAGCGTTACCAAGCCTTGCTGGCAGGCACTGACATCACTGGCGCCGACTGGTTGAATGCGCAACTGGAGCGTGCCAGACACTTGCCGGATGACCTGCCAGCCGACCCCGTGGAGCTTGAAGCCTGGAGCGCGCGCCACGCCGGGCAAGTAGCTCAAGGTTTTGCCGCCTACTTGGCACAACGCCAGCAAGGTGGGCCACGTCGCTATTTTGCCACCCGCGCGCAAGCGCTATGGTTCCTGCAGCAGGTGGCACCGACCAAGGCGGTTGACGGTGCGTGGTTGCACAGCACATTGCGGCATTGGGCAGACCCGCGCTACCACGGGTTGATCCGGACTTACCTGGAAGAATTGGGCAGCGGTGATGCGCGCTGTAACCATGTTGCGATCTATCAGCGGCTGCTGAGCCGCCTGGGTTGCCTGGAGCCATTGCAGCTTGAAGACGAGCGATATTTGCAGGGGGCACTGCAGCTGGCACTGGGCCGCTACGGTGAGGACTTCCTCCCTGAGCTGATCGGTTACAACCTCGGTTACGAACAACCGCCGTTGCATTTGCTGATTACCACCTACGAACTCGCCGAGTTGGGGATCGACGGCCAGTATTTCCAATTGCATGTCACGATCGACAACGCTGCCAGCGGCCATGCCCACTTGTCTATCCAGGCTTTACGCCAGCTCTGTCCGCCCCATGACGCCTGCGCATTCTATCAGCGCGTACGGCGCGGCTACCGCCTGAATGACCTTGGGCTCGATACCCCCAGCCTGATCAGCCTTTTCGACCTGGAAACAGCACTGGTTCAGGCCTTGGAGCAGAAGCGTCAGTTTGGCCAGTTCATGCACTCAGACCGTTGCCGGCTACAGGGGCGCACTATCAACCAATGGTTGGCTGAACCTGGGGCCATGCCGCAATTTCTCCAGGCCCTGCAGGCGCAGGGCTGGATCCGCCGGGGCGAGGCGCCCGCACAGAGCCGCTGGTGGTCACTCGTGGAAGGGCCTTCAGCGCCAATGTACGGCGTGTTCACCGCCTATGAAAAGCAGTTGTGGCACGACTGGATCGCGGCAGGTTGGCAGTCGCGCGTCCGGCGCGTACTCCCCGGGAGCTGGCAGCTGCCGGCAGGCTCCGATGATGCGGCCGTGGAGGTCGACGCGCATGATATCGATGCGCTGATCGCACGCATGGCCGGCAACCACCACGCCACGCCTGACGGGCTGCAGGCGACCCGTGCCTATCTGCAGGCCACAGGGATGATCCAGGAGGATCCGCGCTGATGATCAATGACCCTGAACGCCTGGCCAGTGACGGTGCATTATTGCAGTTGGGCCAGCGCCTGCGGGCTGATGGCTATCGGTTTACCTGCGTGACACCGGCCACCCACGCGCGGGTTATGGCCCGGTCTGCAGGGGAGCAGGCACGAACGCTGCGGGATGTGTTCGGCTGGAGCCGGCCGTTCAGCGCCAAACTGCTCAGTGGCGATCAAATGGCCCAGCTGAGGCAAGCGGGGGGCCTCACTGCTGCGCCGGGTGATATGTGGCGTAGCACCGTCCGCTGGTCCACGCTGGATGACCTGTTACTGGTCCACTCCGCCTACCCGACCGAGGCCGCGGACGCGGTGTTCTTCGGCCCAGACAGCTACCGCTTCGCCCAGGTCATCCATGACCACCTGCGACACACCCCCAACCGGGTTGAGCATGCGGTAGACATTGGCTGTGGAACCGGCATCGGCGCGTTGCTGATCGCGCGTGCGGCGCACCATGCGCAGGTTTGTGCGGTGGATATCAACCCGCTTGCCCTGCGCTACATCGCCGTCAATGCCGCGCTCGCGGGCGTAGACAATGTTTCGGTAAAGCGCAGTGACCTGCTCGATGATGTCGTCGGCTGCTTCGACCTGATCGTCGCCAACCCGCCTTACATGCTCGATGTGGGCGAGCGCACCTATCGCCATGGTGGAGGCCCTCTGGGGGCAGAGTTGTCGTTGCGGATTGTCGAACAGGCTCGCGAGCGGCTAAGCCCGGGCGGCTCGTTGCTGTTGTATACCGGTGTGGCGATCGTGGACGGGCGTGATCCCTTGCTCGAGGCTGTTCGTCTTCGCCTGGCAGGCCCCACGTGCTCTTGGGTATATCGTGAGATCGATCCTGATGTGTTCGGAGAACAGCTGGCTGAGCCGGGTTATGAAGCCGTGGAACGGATAGCCGCCGTAGCCCTGACGGTTACGCGGCTGTAGAAGTGGTACCGCGCACTTGCAATTAACCGGAGTTGCCCGACAATGGCGCGCCCCTTGCCGCCACTCGGACCATCCGTGCCATGATGCTGACCACGCAATTCCCCGATATCTCCCTGGATGACACCTTGTTCGTCTTCGCCCTAGAAGCCGAAGCGGGGGACGTGTTCCGCGAGGTGAACACCGTGTTCACGGGTATCGGCAAGGTCAATGCCGCTATCGCCTTGACCAAGGCTATCGCTGTGCGCCGCCCCAGGCTGATCGTCAACCTGGGTTCTGCTGGCAGCCAGCGCCACGGCAAAGGCGCTGTCGTGTGCTGCAACCGTTTCGTGCAGCGCGACATGGATGTGACGCCGTTGGGCTTCGCCCGTTACGAGACGCCACTGGCGAATACCCCGGTGCTACTCGAACACGGTGCGGCCATACCCGGCCTGGCGCTGGAAACCTGCGGCAGTGGCGACAGCTTCGAAACCAACCACGGCGATGCGCCTTACGACGTGGTCGACATGGAAGCCTACGTGCTGGCCTTGATCGCCCGCAGCGAAGGGATACCTTTCGTGTGCCTGAAGTACATCTCCGATGACGCCGGCAGCGAAGCCGCGGGTGATTGGGCGGTACAGGTCCACCTGGCCGCCGAAGCCTTCAGGCGGGTGCTGTTCAGCGCGACCTGATCGCCGGGTGCAGGGTACCGTAGGGCAACCCCATTAAACCTTCACCACCCAGCGCAGTCACTGTTGGTATCGACAGGCAACTTTGGAGCAGTGTCATGGCTCGGGCAATCTGGAAAGGCGCTATCAGCTTCGGCCTCGTGCATATCCCCGTGGCCCTCAACACTGCGGTGCGCACCGAACGGGTGGATTTTGACTGGCTGGACAAGCGCAGCATGGAGCCGGTGGGCTACAAACGGGTGAACAAGGTCACCGGCAAGGAAATCGACAAAGACAACGTCGTCAAAGGCGTGGAGTACGAGAAAGGTCGCTACGTGGTGATCAGCGAGGAGGAGATCCGCAAGGCTCGCCCTGAAGCCACCCAGACGATCGATATCTTTTCCTTTGTCGAAGCTGGCGAGATACCCCTGCAGCACTTCGATACGCCGTATTACCTCACCCCCGACCGGCGCGGCGGCAAAGTCTATGCATTGCTGCGCGAGACCCTGGAAAAAACCGGCAAGGTGGCGCTGGCTACGGTGGTGCTGCACACTCGCCAGCACCTGGCGCTGCTGCGCCCTCTGGATGACGCGCTGGTGATGATCACTTTGCGCTGGCCCGAGGAAGTGCGCGGGCTGGAGACCCTGGAGTTGGACAGCAGTGTGACCGACACCAAGGTCGACAAGCGCGAACTGGACATGGCCAAGCGGCTGGTCGAAGACATGAGCGGGCCGTGGAAGCCCGAGGACTATCATGACGCCTTCCGCCAGACCATTCTGGACCTTGTGGAAGAAAAGGCCAGCAAGGGCAAGATCGCCACGGTCGAGAAAGGCAAGGCCGCCAGCGCCGAGAAAGGTGCGGATATCCTCGACCTTACCGAGCTGCTAAAACGCAGCCTCGGCGGCAAGAAGCCGGCGAAAAAGCCGCGCAAGGCCTCCTGATCGAGGCCCCACAAGCGCTTCGATCAAACCAGAGCCTGTAGCCCCTCCAGGTAATCGCCAAAACCTTCCCGGGCGCGGCTGTCGCGGCGGCTGCTGGTGGCTACGCTGTGCCGGGCCGTCCAGACGATCTGCGCGCCACTGGCTTGCAGGTCGCTGACCAGTTGCACATCTTCATGGGCGGCCAAGGGCTGGAAGCCGCCGACCCGCGCATAGGCGTCGGCGCACACGCCGAGGTTGGCGCCATGAATGTGCCGGTGCCCCTCGCGCTGCTCGTAGCGGCTTTGGTAGAGCTGGCGCAGGGCGGCCGTCTGCCACGGCTGCCAGTACTCGACGTGTACCGTGCCACAGACAACCTCGGCACTGCAGGCCAACTGCGACATCAACCAGTGCCCCGGTACCCGGCTGTCGGCATCGGTACAGGCCAGCCACCGCGCACCACGGTCGACCATGTGCGCCGCGCCCACCCGCCGCGCCATGCCAACACTGCCAGCCTCCACCTCCAGCACCTGCACACCAAAACGCCGCGCCACGGCGGCGCTGCCATCGCTGCAGCGGTCGAGCACTACCAGCACCTCGACCCGGTGGCCAGCCTGCTGTGCCTGCACGGCGGCGATCAGCACCGCACGCAGACAACGGCCTAGGCGGCGGGCTTCGTTGTGGGCCGGAATCACGACGGCGATCATGGGCAAGTCTCGTCAAGGTCGACCACACTGGGCTGGGCTGACCAGTACTCGAGCACGAAGTCCGCTTCATCATGCTGGAACTGCTTGTACAGGGGCAGGTGGCGGGCCAGCATGCGATGCACTGCACGCCCATCCTGCGGGCAACCGACGATGGGGTGCTTCCAGTGACATGCCAGCAGGCCGCCGTCATAAGACAGGCTGGCGACCGCTTGCTCGATCACTTGCAGCCAGTCGGTGGGGTCCAGGTAATAACCCACCTCGCTCAGCACAATCAGGTCGAAGCGCCCACCAGGCCAGTCCGCCGGTAGCCGCGCCAGTTCCACAGACGCATTGTGCACCTGAGCCAAGCGTTCGCGGGCCAGCCCCACGGCGGTGGGATCGAGGTCTTGGCATAGCAGTTCCCCGCTGCGTTCGGCCAGCAGTGCACTCAACTCGCCATTGGCGCAGGCTGGTTCGAATACCCGCTGGTAGCACTGACGGGGCAGGCTGGCCATGACCAGCTCGCGCTTGCGCTTCTCGTACCAACGGGTGCGGAAAGCCCAGGGGTCTTCATTGGTCGCATACAAGTCGGCGAAATACTGTGGATCGAGGCTCATGACAACTCCAGTCAAAGGAACACCAGTTCGAAAGGTTGCAGCAGGCAATCCAGCAGGTTTGCCGGTAGAACCGGCGGCCGCTCACCATCTTTTTGCATCTGGCTGGCATGGGCTGCCAGGGCCTTGCGCTTGCGCGCCAACCGGGCTTCATCCAGCTGCAGGCGGTGGGCACGGGGCCAGGGCAGGCGAGGGTCGTCGGGTTGCGCCCAGTGCCAGGCCCAGACCGGGACCTCGGCCAGTTGCACTTGCCGCGCCAACGCCGCGTGGGCGGCGGCGCGCCCGACGGCCTCGTGGTCGCAATGACCGTCATTGCGCCAGGTAGCCATCAATAGGTCGTCCGGGCGCAACAATTGAGTCAGATGGCTGACGAGGAACGCTTCCTCTCGCGGCAATTGGCCGTCCTTGAGGTTGAGCCGGCGCCAGTCCACGCGGTTCGGGTCCAGGTCAAGCTGCTGCAATGCCAGGCGACTTTCCTGGGGGCGTTGGCGACGCAGGCGATGCTCGCTCCACTGGGTTGAGCCAGGGTGGCTGCCTTCACCATCGGTTGCGGAAATCAGCACCAAGTCGGCTTCACGGCCTTTGAAACGGCTCAGCAGGCCGCCTGCCATGAGGATCTCGTCATCCGGGTGGGGCGCGATCATCACCAGGCGGCGCCCGGGCGGGCAGAGCCGGGCGGGGTCGAGCCAAGTGGCCCGGGCCAGGTGGGCGGCCTGTTGCCAATCGGCCCAAGGGGTGCCGCTGCTGGCCTGGATCAAGTTGACACTCATAGCTGCCACGCCCCTGCCGGCACCTGCGCCAGCTGTTGGCCCAGCGCTGCCAGGTCACGCTCCGCGTGGCTCTGGCGCAGATACACCGGCAAATCGGCGCTCAAACGGGCGAAGTGGCTGTTGCGGCAGAACGGTGTGGCACCCAGCGCCCGCCCGACATGGCTGATGACCTGCTCCACGGCCTGCTCAACCTGGGCGCGGGTGCGCCGCACTTCAAAACTGGCATCTGCACCCGGCTGCCGGTCGACCCAGGCGGCGCATTCACGCAGCGCCGCACGCGCACCATACAAAGCGGCGTCCACCGCCCCGAGGTGGGCATCGGCATGTGGGTCGGGCCGCGGCTTGCGGCAATACTCGCGCAGGTAGTCGGCCAGGGCCTCGGCCGCACCATACCAGCACGCGGCGATACCGCCGCCGCCGTGCCAGAAACCAGGGCGCGCCAGGTACTGGCCAGGTTTGCCGATCAGCGTTGCCGGGGTGTTATCGAAGGTGACCTCGACGCTGGCCGTGGTAGCCATGCCCACGGCTTGCCAGTGCTCGATGTTCAGCCCCTGGTCAGGCTGCGACAGTTCGATGGCGACCAACTGCTGCTGACCCTGCTCATCCCAGGCCGTGAGCAGTGCCCGGTCGATCTGCAACGCCCCGGAACACCAGGCTTTGGTGCCTTGCAAACGTACCCTGTCGCCGTCGCGGGAGGTTATGACCGCGCGGGCATCAGGTGGCTCGGCGGCCCACACGCCCCAAATGCCTTCTGCCACGTAATGCGCAGCTGCGCACTCCGCCAGAATCGCCAGGGCATCGGTGTGGCCTTCATACAGTTTGGCCAGGGCCAGGTCGCAACCCGCCACGCGGGCCAACGTCTGCCAACGGCGCAAGGTATTGCCCTGGCCTGGCAACGGCAGCAGGTCCAGGTGGTCGGCCTGCAACGCCTGCATCAGCTGAGGCAACTGAGTGTCGAGGTTGAGGGGTTGCTGACGATCACCGAATGTACGCAGTAGGCGGTCGAAGTGGGTCAGGTTGAAGTCCTGGACGATGCTCATGGGCGGGTCTCCTGATGCGTGGCCACTAGGCAAGCCCCAGCTGTTTGCGCATGCGCGCGGTAATGGACTGGCGGACCTTGCCCAGGTCCGCCCACGGGTCGTCAACCTCCGCCAGGCGCGCGGGCAGGTTGGCGATGTTCCATTGGTTGGCGGCCTTGAGCGTGGCCAGTTCCTCCCGCCAGATGGGCACCGACACCGGCAGGCCTTCCCGCGCACGCAGGGAATAGGCGCACGCGGTTGTTGCCCCCCTAGCGTTGCGCAGATAGTCGATGAAGATGCGGCCGATGCGGTTTTTGGGCCCTGAAACAGCGCTGAGGCGGTCCGGGAACAGCTTGGCCAGGTACTCGACGATGGCATGGCTGAAAGCCTTGACCTCGTCCCAACCCGCGCGGCGGGTCAGCGGTACTACCAAGTGGATGCCCTTGCCGCCGCTGGTCTTGAGGAACACTTTCAGGCCAAGCTCGTCGAGCAGGGTGAGGGTGAGTTGAGTGGCTTCCAGCATGGCCTTCCAGGGCAGCGCCGGGTCAGGGTCGAGGTCGAGCACGAAGCGGTCGGGCTTGTCGAAGTCCTTGTCAGTGGCGTTCCAGCTGTGCAGCTCGAGCATGTTCATCTGCACCGCGCCCAGCAGGGTATCGGCGCGGTTGATGACCATGGCCGCCTGGCCGGCCTGGGCCTTGTCGTATTCCAGCACATTGGGCAGGTGCAGCTGGCTGGCGTTCTTCTGGAAGAAAAGCTCACCGGCCAGGCCATCGGGTGCGCGCACCAATGCCACCGGGCGGTGCTGGATCTGGGGTAGCAACCACTGGCTGACGGCGGCGTAATACTCGGCCACATCGCGCTTGGTCATGCCCGTGGTAGCGTCGATCAACCGGTCAGGGTGGGTAAGATGCAGGTCCTCCGAAAGGGGCGCTGCTTTGCCGCGTTTGCGGCGGGGCGTGGTCTTGGTGGGCATGGGGCGTTCCAGGTCGATGGCGGTGGCGGGCTTGTCATCGCGCAGGCCATGGAAGACCGAATGGCGCACAATGCCGTCGCGGGTCATCTGGGCATACGCCACTTCAGCCAGCAGCTGCGGCTTCAGCCAGTGCACACCCCGGGCTTCTGCGCCGCTGGGCGGGCGGGCCACGGCGGGCTTGGCAATTTCCAGTGGCTGCAGGCGGGTATGGATGCTGGCCAGGGTGGCAGCCGTGAAGCCGGTACCAACCTTGCCGGCATAGCGCAGCTCGCCACTGTCCGGGTCGTGCAAGGCCAGCAGCAGGGCCCCGAAACCGCTGCGGCTGCCTTTGGGGTCGGTGTAGCCAACCAGCACGAACTCCTGGCGCTGCTTGCATTTGAGCTTGATCCAGTCCGCGCTCCGCCGGCCGCTGTAGGGGCTGTCTGCACGTTTACCGATCAGCCCTTCGAGTTCCAGGCGGCAGGCGCTGGCCAGCAGGGCGTCGACCGGTTCGTCGAAGTCGGCGGAATATTTGAGTACGTCTGACGCGCCGTGATCGAGGAGGGTTTTCAGCGTTTCGCGGCGATCCTGTAGCGGTGCCTGACGCAGGTCCTGGCCACCCAGAAAGGGCAGGTCGAACACGTAGTAAGTGATGTGCTCGTCCTGCTCGGTGTCGAAGGCGTTCTGTAACGCCTGGAAGTCCGCTGCGCCATTTTCGTCGGCCACTACCATTTCGCCATCCAGCCAGGCCGAATCGATGCCCAGCGCGCGCAGTGCCGCGATCTGGCGGGGCATCTTGCTGCTCCAGTCATGGCCATTGCGGGTGAATAGCCGCACATCGTCGCCCTCGATGCGGGCCAGGATGCGGTAGCCATCGAACTTGACTTCATAGCGCCAGTCGCCTTGGGGCGGCGTGTCCACCAAGGTGGCCAGCTGTGGCTGCAACTGGTTCGGCAATGCGGCCTGGCGGGCCTTGCCGGGCCGCTTGCGGGTAGCCCGCTGCTTGGCGGCGGTTTGCTTGGCTGCCGGCTTGCGGGGGATCAGGGTGCGGTCACTGAGCACACTGTCGGGCTGCGCGTCGACGATGCTGTACTCGGTTTCGCTTCGGGCCTGGGCATCGTGGGATTTGACCAGCATCCATTGTTCTTTCTTGCCAGCCAGGTGAGTGCGGAACAGGTTCCAAACCCCCGACAGTTTTTCGCCTTGCAAGCGAAACTTGAGCTTGCCCTTGGCATAACCCTCATGGGCGTCACCCTCCGGCTCCCAGATGCCGCGATCCCACACGATGACATCGCCCGCCCCGTAGTGGCCTTCAGGGATATGGCCCTCGAAATCGGCATAGTCCAGCGGGTGGTCCTCGACGTGCACGGCCAGGCGGCGCACTTTCGGGTCCAGCGACGGGCCTTTGGGGATCGCCCAGCTCTTCAACGTACCGTCCAACTCCAGGCGGAAATCGTAATGCAGGTGGCTGGCGTCGTGTTTCTGAATGCAGAACTGCAGCGCATGGGCTTTTTTGCCACGGCTGCGTTTGCCACTGGGCTCGGGCGTTGCGTTGAAGTCGCGCTTGCGCGCGTATTCCTGCAGGGGCTTGGCCATGTCCGGCTCCGGGCGAATCGCTCTCTGTAGAGCTGGGAGGCGCCGGGCACGCGTGGAGTTCAAAAAACTCTGAATCTTCGGCCGCCGGATGCAGTCGACCGAATGCAGCCAACTGACGGAGAACGTACATGGCCCGAACAGAAGATCCCAAGCCCTATACCCCAACCGAGATCGACGACACCGAGGACCGCATGGGCAGCGTGCACGAACTGGACTTCGATGAGCGCCTGGACGAACGCCATGGACGGGTAGGGGATGAGCGCCCGGCGAGCGAGATCGAGCGCGAATTCCCACCAGAGCGTGTTGCCGAAAGCGGCATGACGGGTGGCGAAGCGCTGAGCGACAGCCTGCATGAAGACAACGTCACCTACGACGACCTGAGCCCGGACACCCTGCTGGATGAAACCGGCGCCCGTGACCCGCACGAGCCCGGCGGCGGCGACGGCCCGGCTGACATGGACCTGCGTGAAGTGGATGCCGACGAAATCGGTGGCGGCTTTGGGCTGGACGAAGCCGAACTGGCACGTTCCGCGCCGCTTGACGGCGAACCCTGGACCGATGATGTGATCGATGACGAGGAGAGCAGATCATGAACCAGCAACGTTGTGCCTGTACCGATTGTTCCTGCACCGTGGATGCCAATGCCTTGCAGCGGGACGGCAAGGCCTATTGCTGTGAGGCCTGCGCCAACGGCCATAGCCATGGCGAGGGATGCAGGATGCAAGCCTGCCATTGCAGCGAAAAACCGGACGAAAATGCCGTAGACAATGCGCTGGATGAGACCTTCCCGGCGAGCGACCCGATTTCCCCTTGAGCTCGCCTTGTTGGCGCGGCACCAGGCCGCGCCGACGTTAACCGCGCCTGCCCCGCACCATCAGGTTTGCACCGAATTGTCGCGCTGGCGCATGACCTTGGCGCGCTTCTCAAGCACCAGATAAGTCACGATCGCAACCACCAGCGGTATCAAGTAGTACAGGGTGCGATAGCCTAACAGCGCGGCTACCAGCGTGCCCTGCGCCATCTGACCGTGCAGCAGGGCGAGGAACACCGCTTCCAGCACACCCAGGCCCGCCGGGATATGTGCAACCACGCCTGCCACGCAACTGATCAACAGGATCCCGAGGATCGCGGGGTAGAAGGCGTCGCCCGGCAGCAACCAGTAAATCAGCAGCGCCATCAATGCCCAGTTGCTGGCCCCCAGCGCTACCTGGCAGAGTGCAAGGCGCAGGGTTGGCAAAGTGACTTCGTGCTCGCGCCAGCGCCACGTGCGCTTCTTGGCCAGGCCACAGGCCAGCAGGTACGCCGCGGTAATCGCCAGCAACAGCACGCCGATCAGGCGCAGCCCTGTGGTGCCCACCGCCCAGTTGCCCGGCAGTTCGACCAGACCCAGGGCGAACACACTGCCGGCCAGCAGCATGTAGCCCATCCAGTTGGTGAGCAGGCCCAGCGTGAGAATGCGCGTGATGGTGGGGGTATCGAGCCCCAGGCGCCCATACAGGCGGTAGCGCAAGGCAACCCCGCCGACCCAGGTGGTGAAGTTGAGGTTGAACGCGTAGCACACGAAGGCGACCGGCAGCACTTGCCGGGCGGGCAACTGATGACCGGTGTAGGCGCGGGCCAGCAAGTCGTAGCTGGCGAACGTCAGGTAACTGCACACCGCAATTGCCAGGCCCACCACCAGCGTTCCAGGCTTGTAGGCGAGCAGCGACTGGCGCACTTCGTTCCAGTCCAGGTTGCGGGCCAATTGGTACAGCAGCACAGGGATCAGGATCAGGAACGCCACCGTCAATACGCGCTTGGCCCAGGTTTGCCAGGTTGTCCGTGCCATCAGGTATTGCCCTCGTGCAGGTCGCCGGCCGGGGCCTCGACGTCTGGCTGCAGCGAGCGCAGCCGTTGGCGGTGTGCCGGCAACCAGCCGGCGATGCGCGGGAAATGGCGCGCCGCATGGAAGCAAGCGAATATCAGCGGTGCCCGCCACCAGTAGCCACGGATCATGCGTTCCAGGGTCACCGGCTTGCACTGCTCGTGCGCAAGTGACTGCAGGTGCTCGCCGAGCAGCTGGTTGAAAGCGCGATCGCGGATGAACAGGTTGGCTTCCAGGTTCAGCGACAGGCTCAGCGGGTCGAGGTTGCTGGAACCCACGGTCGCCCACTCGTCGTCCACCAGCGCCACTTTGCCGTGCAAGGGCCGCTTGCAGTATTCATGAATGACCACGCCATCGCGCAGCAGGTAGTTGTACAGCAACCGCGACAGCGCACGGACCCAGCGCATGTCTGGCTGCCCTTGCAGGATCAGGTGTACAGCCACCCCTCGCCGGGCAGCGTTGCGCAACTCGCGCAGTAGCCGGTAGCCGGGGAAGAAGTAGGCATTGGCCACCACGATACGTTCTTTGGCACCGCGAAACGCCTGCAGGTACTGGCTTTCGATGGCTGTCCTGCGCACGCCGTTGTCACGCTCTACCAGCACGGCGGTGGTGGCCCCGGCGGGCTCGGTCAACGGCCGCACGGCGCTTGGGTCCTGCAGCACCGGCGACATCAGGCGCTTGCTGGCGGCATGCACCTGTGCCACCACCGGCCCGGTTACCTCGACGGCATAGTCCTGCTTGGCCATGGGGCCGAAGTCGCCCAGGTGATCGGCGCTGTAGTTGATGCCGCCAATGAAGGCCCGCTCGCCATCGATGACCACGATCTTGCGGTGCAGGCGCCGGAACAGGTTGGTACGCATGCCCACCAGGCGCGGCTGCGGGTCGAAGGCGTGGAAACTCACCCCGGCATCTGTCATGGCAGCGATGAATGGCGCGGGCAAGTCACCGGTACCATAGCCGTCCACGACCACCTCGACACGCACGCCGCGGCGCGCCGCATCTATCAGCGCCTGCTGCAGTTGCCGGCCGACCTTGTCGTCGAAAATGATGAAGGTTTCCAGCAGGATTTCCTCCTGGGCACGGGCCATGGCCTCGAACACGCAGGGGTAATACTGCTCGCCGTTGATCAGCAACTTTACGTTGTTGCCCTCTACCCAAGGTCTGTTCACAGGTGAATCTCCGCGGCCAATGGTGCGTGGTCGGAAAGGTGCGACCACGGGTAATTCGACAGTACCTGGGCGGCGCTCGGCATGGCGTTGCGCAGGTAGATGCGGTCAAGGCGCAGCAGCGGCAGACGCGCCGGGAAGCTGCGTGCCGGGGTGCCGAAGCGCTCGCCAAAGGCCTCTACCAGGTGCTCGCCCAACACGGCGTCTGCCTTCAGGCGCCAGTCGTTGAAATCGCCGGCGACGATGACCGGGGCTTGCGGCGGCAGGCTGGCCAGCAGGTCGAGCAACAGCTGGATCTGGCTTTGCCGGTGCGCTTCGCGCAGGCCCAGGTGCACACAAATAGCGTGCACCTGGGCGTGCCCTGGGACCTCGAGTTGGCAATGCAGCAGGCCGCGTTGTTCCTTGCCTTGCACCGACACATCGAGGTTGTTGAAGCGTTTGATGGGAAATTTGGACAGCAAGGCGTTGCCGTGGTCACCTTGCGGATACACGGCATTGCGGCCATAGGCGAACTGGGGCCACATGCTGTCGGCAAGGAATTCATATTGCGGGGTATCAGGCCAGGCCGGGTGGCGCAAGGCATGTTGCTGATGGCTGCCATGCACTTCCTGCAGGAACACCAGGTCTGCGCCGGTGGCACGCACCGCTTCACGCAGCTCAGGCAGGATGAAGCGGCGATTGAAGAAGGTGAACCCCTTGTGCACGTTCAGCGTGAGTACGTTCAAGCGGCGCACGGCGGTGGACTGATCGGTGCTGCGCGGCAAAGCAGTCATGGGTTCGTTCACAAGGCCACCTCCGGCACAACGCCCGGTTCGGTCATCAATTCATGGTCCAGCGACAGCTTCTGCAGCAAGCGGCGGGCGTCGTAGGGCGCATGGACCTTCTGGTCATTGTCGAAGTAACAGTACACGTCACGGGCCGCACGCCGGGGTGGCGGCCCCGGCACGATCAGGTGCGCGTCGTCTGCCTGACTGCCTTGGCTCCAGTGCAGGATGCGCTGTTTCCAGCGGCGTAACGCGCGCGCGGTATAGCCGCTGCTGTAGAGCTCCACGTCGCCGTGCAGGCGCATGTACACGAAGTCGGCGGTCACATCTTCGGCATGCGGCCACTTGCCGGCACTGTCCGCAACCACCAGCGCAACACGGTGCTTGCGCAGCAGCTTGATGAACGCCTCGCAAAGAAAACTCTCGTGGCGTATTTCCACCGCGTGGCGCAAACGTACATTACCGGTGATTGCAAGGCCGCCATTGTCGCGCAGCCGTTCGGCACAGCCCCGGGCGCATTCACGCGCAGCTTTGCGGTCACGTGGCAGCAACTGCAAAAACCGGGCAAAACGCTCTTCGTCAAACTTCATGTTCGGTGGAAACTGCCACAGAAAAGGCCCAAGCTTGTCGCCGAGCAGCAATGGACCGGAGGCGAAGAAGTTGGCCACCGGCTCTTCAATTTCCTTAAGGCGCCGCACATGGGTGATGTACCGTGGCCCCTTGACTGCGAAAACGAAGCCATCCGGCGTTTCATCACGCCAGCGCAGGTAACGCTCTGGGGTTTGCAAGCTGTAGAACGAGCCGTTTATCTCGATGCTGTTCACGGCCCGCGAGGCGAACGCCAGTTCATCGTCCTGGCGCAGGCCTTTGGGGTAGAAGTCCTTGCGCCAGGGGCCATAGCGCCACCCGGAAATGCCGATGCGGATATCGCTCACGCTGTCGTCCTCATCACCGGTTCCTTGTTCGGTTACTGTGAAGGTGCGACTGGCGCAGAGGGCCAAGGGTTCACCGCGTTTGACCAACGGGAGCGGTCCTGACAGGTTGAACTTTGCCGGCGCAGACGATTCCACCGGGTAAGCGCCCAGGCGCGCAAGCCCAGGAATTGACCTGCCAACGCTGGAGGCAAGCATGGCCAGACACATCATTCATTTCACCGGGCCGATCAATTCATCGACCTGCGGCAACTTGATCAATACCTGCTCAAAGGCGTTGCAGCAGGGCGCCGAGGTGCTGCAACTGAACATCGCTACCATGGGCGGCGAGTGCAGCTACGGTTTTACCCTGTACAACTTCCTGCGGGCGCTACCGGTGCCGGTGCATACGCATAACCTGGGCACCGTCGAGTCCATGGGTAATATCCTGTTCCTGGCCGGGGAGTGGCGCACGGCATGCAGCTACAGCAAGTTCCTGTTCCACCCGTTTCACTGGACCTTGCATGGCTCGGTCGACCATTCACGCATGGCGGAATATGCGATGAGCCTGGATTACGACCTGCAGCTGTATGCGCAGATTGTGGCCGAGCGCACACAAGGGGCGCCCGAGGTGCTGGATGTACCGCGCTACCTGATGGCGTACCCGCGGATTCTGGGGCCGCAGGAGGCTCTGCAAAGTGGCGTGATCCATGCCATCGACGAGATGCCGATCACGCTGGACATGAACCAGTGGAGCGTGCACGCCTGAGGTTCATACCGGTCGGCCATCAGTACGGCACAGTGCCGCTCAAGGTTTCGATGGCCTCCACCAGTTCGTCGTAGCCGACCGGCTTGTTCAGGTGCCGGTCGAAGCCGGACTGGCGCGACTTGTGCTGATCTGCACTGGCACCGTAGCCGGTGAGGGCAATGGCCGGGGTGTGGCGCAGATGGGCATGGCTGCGCAGCGCCTTGATCAAGGCATGGCCGTCCATCACTGGCATGCCGATGTCGGAGAGAATGATGTCGAACTCCTCACCCGAGGCCGCTTCCAGCGCCTCGCGGGGGCGGCTGAAGGCGCGCACGCTGGCGTTTTCCATTTCCAGCAGCTCTTGCATGATCTCCAATACCTCGACCGAGTCATCCACCAGCAGCACGCGCACGCCCTGCAGCCGGCCCTCCCTGGAATGTTCTGCAAGGTCGGCGCAAGGCGGGGACTGCACGTTGCACAGGGGCAGGCGAACGGTGAAGGTGCAGCCCATGCCCAAACCGGCCGAACTGGCCTGCACGGTGCCGCCCTGGGCTTCGACCAACTGCCGCACCAACGACAGGCCGATGCCCAGGCCTTCACGGTTCTGGTTGGCCAGTTGGGGAGCCTGGCTGAACAGGTCGAAGATGTGCTCCAGGCTGTCGAGGCTCAAGCCTACGCCTTGGTCGATCACCTGCAGGCGTGCCTGTTGCTCGTCATGACTCAACACCAGGCGTATCTCACTGCCTGCCGGGCTGAATTTCAGGGCATTGTTCAGCAGGTTCCAGATGATCTGCTCCAGGCGCGTGACATCGCCCTCGATCATCACTGGCAAGCCGTCGGCAGGCAGCTCCAGGCGCACCAGGCAGGGGTGTTGCTCGCTCACCACCACAGCGTGAATGCCGCGCAGGATGGCGCCAAGGTCTACCGGCTCGGTCTTGAGCTTGAGCTTGCCGGTACGGATGCGGGCCACATCCAGCAGGTCGTCGATGATCCTGGCCTGGCTGCCAACCGCCTCGCAGATGGTAGCTACCGCCTTGCTGGCGGTGCCGATCTGCTTGATCGAGGGCAGGCGGCGGAGCATTTCCGCGTTCAGCTGAATCAGGTTCAGTGGGTGCTTCAGTTCATGCGACATGATGGCGAAGAACTCATCCTTCATGTGGCTGGTGGTTTGCGATTCCGCCAGCTGCTTGCTCAAGCGTTCCTCGCCCAGGCGCACATGCTCTTCGGCAGCGTGGCTGCTGCTGATGTCGATGAAGGTCAAGACGGTACCGTCGATTTTCTGCTCGCTGGAGCGGTAGGGCAGCAGGCGTGCCAGGTACCAGTGGTCGCGCTGGCCGCCAACTTCCCGCTCGATCACGGCCTCACCCTGGGCCACGGCACGGGCATCATCGGCCATGGCCGGGTAGTCCAGGCGGTGCGTGATGTCGAGCAATGAGCGGCCGGTATCGACCGGTAAAATGTTGAACAGGTCGGTGGCGCGCGGCGTGAACCAGCGGATATGCAGGTTGCGGTCGACGAACACGGTGGCGATTTCGGTGCAGGCGATCAGGTTGCTCAGGTAGTCGTTGACCTTGTCGGTCTCCTCCACCTTGTTCTTCAACTCGTAGTTGACGGTGAGCAACTCCTCGTTGATGGATTGCAGCTCTTCCTTGCTGGTTTCCAGCTCTTCGCTGGCCGAGCGCAGCTCTTCGTTGATTGCCTGCATTTCTTCGTTGGAAGCCGTGAGTTCCTCGCTGGATACCTGCGACTGCTCGATGGTTTCCTGCAGCTGCAGGCGGGTACGCTGGAGTTCACGTTCCAGGTTGTGCAGGACCATGCTGTCGGTCTGGCGGATGACGCCCGGCAGTGGCAGGGAAGGGTCAGGCGCCCGCTGCTCGAATACCACGAGCAGGCAATCGCCGTTGTGCCCGTCGTCCTTGTAAGGCTGCACGGTGATCTCCACCTGCAACGGCTGTTGGCCATCGCCCAGGTCGACCGGCCTGGAGGTGACCGCTTCGGTGCCTTGGCGCGCCTGGAACAGCGTACTGCGCAGCGCCAGGCGCAGGCTCGGCAGCACCAGGCCAAGCAAATTGCGGCTGGGCTCGCCGCCGCCCAGTTGCAGGAAGCGCCCGACACTTTCGCTCATGTGCAGGATATTGCCGTCCACATCCGCGATAAGGCTGGCCGGCATGCGCATGGCCAGGGCGCGGTGGTGCAGCTCGGCATAAGAGGGCTTGCGCCCAGGCTTGGCCTTGGCCAACGGGTCCAATGGCAGGCTGGCGCCAGTACTGCCAGGCACCTGCCGCTCGGCCCGGCGCCCGGCATTGCTGACGTCACGGGCGCGGAAGATCCGGTTACGCTTGTCCACCGGTGCGAACAGTTCACCCACCACGTCGGCTGACTCGGACGAGCCTAGGAAAAGATGGCCGCCGGGGCGCAAGGCAAAGTGGAACATCAACAGGATGTCGCGTTGCACTTCGCGGTCGAGGTAGATCAACAGGTTGCGGCAGACAATGAGGTCAATTTGCGAAAAGGGTGGGTCCGACAGCAGGTTGTGGCGCGCGAACAACACTTTTTCGCGCACCTCCTTGCGCACCCGGTAATGCTGGTCTTCCTTGACGAAAAACTGGCGCAGCCGGCTGGGCGGCACATCGGTCACGATCGCCTCGGAATACACGCCCGTGCGCGCGATGCCGATGGCACGAGCATCGAGGTCGGTGGCAAACACCTGGACCTTGCGGTTGCGCTGCTCCAGTGCAAGTTGCTCACAGATCAGCATGGCCAGGCTATAAGCCTCTTCGCCGGTCGAGCAGCCGGCCGACCAGACGCGGATCTCGTCATGGCCGTCGACCGGGTCATGCTCGCTGGCCAGCTGCGGCAGCACATGCCGCTCCAGGGCCTCGAAGGCTTCGCGGTCGCGGAAGAAGTTGGTCACGCCGATCAGCATGTCTGCCAGCAACGCCGTGGACTCGGCGGGGTTCTGCTCCAGGTAGTGCAAGTAGCCGGCGAGGTTGCTTTGCCCGGTCACGTGCAGGCGACGTTCGATACGTCGCAGCACGGTGGCGCGCTTGTAGTGCTGGAAATCGTGCCCCGTGTTGCTGCGCAACTGCAGGAGGATCTCCTCCAGCAGCGGCTCGCTGGCCTGGGCGTCGCCAACGCGGGTGCCCAGCGCCGGGGGCAGGGTGTCATCCTCGATTTCCGGCAGCCGGACCTGCCGGGCGTTACGCCACAGCTCCAGCAGCTTTTGTGGCATCTCGGCCACGGGCAGCACCAGGTCGACCATGCCGGTTTCGATGGCAGCCCGGGGCATGCTGTCGTACTGGGCATCGTCCGGGGTTTGAACCAGGGTCACGCCGCCTTGCTCCTTGATCCGCGACAGCCCCACGGCACCGTCGGCGCCGGTGCCCGACAGCACCACGCAGAATGCATGGTCCTTGTGCACGTCGGCCAGGTCGCGGAAGAACAGGTCAATGGCCACGTGGTCGCCACGGCGGCGATTGGCGGGGGTCACGCGCAGGTAGCCGTCATTGGTGGAAAGGCGATTGGCCGGGGAGATGACATACACGTGGTTGCGCTCGATCGGCACCGGTTCGGTGACTTGGCGCACGGGCATTTGCGTGGTGTCCTGGATGATCCGGTCGGCCACGCTTTGATGATCCGGCGACAGATGCAGCACCACCACGAACGCCATGCCGCAGTCACTGGGCATGTGCCGAAACAGCGTGCAGATGGCTTCCAGGCCCCCCGCGGAGGCCCCGATGCCCACCACCGGAAAGTCCAAGTGGCTTGGGCTGAGTGCAGGATTTTGCGGCGAGGCGGGTTGCTTGGGCGAGGACTTCATTGACGGAGCCTTGTACAAGAGCCTTACAGGCGGAGCGTGACTGCACAGTCACACCTGGATAGTGAGGCGATTATAGGCCGCTACCCTGCAGTTGTGACTGCTGCATGCGCGATAAAGTGCGGCCTCCCTGCAAATGGGGCACAAATAGTTGGCCTGGGCGTGTTTAAGGCCGCCGGTCAGCTGCCCGTGAAGCGTGTGAGACAAGCGGGTGATTGCAGGTTCGGAATATGAACATGGGCAACCTTCCGTGCGTGCACTGCATGAACGCACAGGTTGCGCAACCGCGTATTTATCGCAAGGAGAAACCACATGGCGCAAGATCAGGAACGTACCCGCCAGCGCGGCGGTACCAAAGAAACAAACCCGGGCAACTTCGCCAACGACCGTGAGCGTGCATCGCGCGCTGGGCACAAAGGCGGCCAAGCTTCGGGCGGCAACTTCGCCAATGATCGCCAGCGGGCATCGGAAGCCGGACGCAAAGGTGGCCAGAAGAGCCACGGCACTCGCAGCGAGTGAAGGTACTGCGCGAACGGTAGTGTGCCCGTAGGCGCACGCCGCCCGGGCGCCGCTGGTGCCCGTCGATCGATATTTTTTTGAATCTTCTGGTCCTGCCCCGATCAATCAGGGTGTCATCCATGGAGAAGAGGAGGCCCCTGCGATGCCTGCCCCACAGCTGTTCATCATTGATTACCAACTACATGGTCAGCCGCGCAGTTTCATCATTCGCCTGGACCGCCTGGACAATGCCGAAGCCTGGCATTGGGCGAGTTGCGATGCGGGCATTGGCATAATCCCCAAATTCGGGCGTGAAAAGATCAGGAAGGTCAGCCGCCCGATGGCCGAACGGTATGGGATTACTGGGGTGAGCTGGCGTCTGTCAGGAAGCAAACCGAATCACTCGGTGGGCGACCCTGCGGCAATTGTCTAACGGCAGCGCTCGGGCTGGCGTGGCTCCCTCCGCCCGCAGATGGCCCCAGTTCCAATTGCCGATTCAACTGAGAAACAAGGGCAGCGGACTGCAGCCGCTCCCCTTAACCCGCTGGCAGTAAACGATTCAGGCCCCGGACTCCGGATCGCTGGCGGGTACACCCGGGCGATCGTCGTCATCGCCCACATTCGGGTCGGTATCCGGGTCATCGACCTGGTCGTTACGCTTTTCTGGCTCAAGCTCCGGCCAGTCGTCCTGGGCGTTGCCCCCGCCCATGCGCAGTGCAGTACTCATTGCATCATCCTCCAGGTCTTGGTTAATGGTGTTGATGGTGCGCCGCGATGGGCGATCCAGCCTCGCCCATCGCATGCTTCTCACGGGTTTCGGGTTACAGCACCTTGTCGAGTGTGATCGGGAACTCCCTCACACGTTTGCCGGTGGCGTGGTAGATGGCGTTCGCCACTGCGGCAGCCACGCCGACCACGCCAATTTCGCCCACACCCTTCGACCCCAGCTCATTGACGACATCGTCGTGCTCCTCAACGAAAATAACGTCGATACCACCGCAGTCCGCGTTGACCGGGATGTGGTATTCCGCAAGGTTGTGATTGACGATGCGACCCAGGCCATGGTCGGTCAAGGCCTCTTCGTGCAGAGCCATGCCGATACCCCACACCACGCCGCCCAGGATCTGGCTGCGTGCAGTCTTCGGGTTAACGACCCGGCCCGCCGCCACGGCGCTGACTACTCGGGTGACCTTGATCATGCCGAGGTCTTCGTCAACCTGGACCTCGACAAACACGGCCGAGTGGGTCGCCGTGGAAAACGGTTGGCGCCTTGCACCAGGCTCAGCGTCGATTTGCACTTCGAACTCAGCGCCGGGGGCACTGGCGACGATATCTGCCAGGGCCACGCGATAGCTACCCGCGTGCAGGTAGCCACCGGCGAAGACGATCTCCTCCCGCGCTGCGCTCGCCACTTGCGGATGCATATTGCGGGCATGCTCCAGCACCTTTGTGCGTAACACCTGGCAAGCCTGGCGCACAGCCGAGCCTACCGACGATACCGTGAACGACCCGCCCTGCAGGGGGGCGGTGGGCAGGGACGAGTCACCGAGTACGAAGGTGACATCCTCCACGCTGACGCCCGCAGCGTCGGCTGCGATCTGGGTCATGACGGTGTAGGTGCCGGTGCCGATATCGGTGGTGGCGCTGCTGACGGTGAGGTGGCCTTGGGCATCCAGGCGCGCTTTCGCGCTGGCCTTCATCTGCATGGCCTCCCAGACGCCGCCCGCCATTCCCCAACCGACCAACTGGTTGCCAGTGCGCATGCTGCGCGGTTGCGGGTTGCGGTGCTGCCAACCGAAACGCTCACTGCCTTGCTGGTAGCACGCCAGCAGCTCCTTGCTGGAGTAGGGCTTGCCCTCGTTGCCATTGTTGGCGGCAAAATTACGCTGGCGCAGCTCTACGGGGTCGATATCTGCGGCACAGGCAAGCTCATCCATCGCGCATTCCAGCGCGACCACCCCAGAACCGGCCCCAGGGGCGCGCATGTCCAATGGGGTGTACACATCCAACGAGGCGAGTCGGTAGTTGAGTTCAACGTTGTCGCACTGGTAGAGCATACCGCTCCATTCCACCAGGTGTTCGGTGAAGTCTTCGAAGCGCGAGGTCTGCCCCAGTCCATCGTGACCGACTGCCAGCAATCGCCCATCTGCGCCTGCGCCCAGGCGCAAACGCTGTTCAGTGCGGGGCCGGTAGCCGAACGTGAACATTTGCTGACGCGTCAGGGTGACGCGCACAGAGCGCTGAAGATGCAGCGCCGCCATTACTGCCAGGGGCAGCTGGTACTGCGGGCGCAGGCCCGAGCCGAAGGCACCGCCGACGAAGGCTGCGTGCACACGGATCTGGGCCTTGGGCAGGCCGAACACCTTGTGCAGGTAGTCCTGGCAGTTCTGCGTGCCTTGGGTCTTGTCATGAATTTCCAAGCTGCCGTCGGGCTTGTAGTGCACGGTGGAGGCGTGGGGCTCCATCGGGTTGTGGTGCTCGTTGGCAGTCAGGTAGGTGGCATCGACCTGCACGGGTGCCCCAGCGAAACTGCCAGCGAAGTCGCCACGCGGGGCCGGTGTTTCCGCCGGCGCCACATGCGACGCCTTGGTAGCGCCCAGGTCTGTCTCGTGAGGTTCCTCGGCGTATTCGATCCGGATCAATGAGCCTGCATACCGGGCCACCTCCAGGGTGTGCGCCACCACCAGCGCCAGGGGTTGCCCGCTGTACAGCACTCGATCGTTGAACAGGGGCCGAAAGGGTGCGCCCTCTGCTGCATCGGCGTCGCTGTAGTCATCGTCATAACTGGAAATATGCGGACGATGCCCATGGTCGAGCACCGCGACAACGCCGGGTACGCCCAGCGCCTGGGTAGCGTCGATGCGCACTACGCGGCCGCGGGCGATGGTACTGGACACCACGCTGCCGTGGAGCAGGCCGTCTTTTGGGTATTCGCCCGCATAGCGTGCCTGGCCGGTGACTTTAGCCACCCCATCCACGCGGTCCAGTGGGGTACCGACTACAGATTTGCTGTTGACCATGGTCATGCCCCCCCACCAGCGGCACTGTGCGCCGCGTCAGTCAATGCACGCACGATTGCACGCTGCGCCAGTGTTACTTTGAAACCGTTGTGGCTCAGCGGCTGTGCGCCCTGAAGCAGCGCCTGCGCGGCCTTATCGAACAGCGCCTCGGAAGGCACCTGGCCAACCAGCAGGCTTTCCACACCCGGGTCGCGCCATGGTTTGTGCGCTACACCGCCCAGCGCCAGGCGGGCGTGCTGAATTACATCGCCATCCAACCGCAAGGCCGCAGCGACCGACACCAGCGCAAACGCGTAGGAGGCTCGATCTCGAATTTTCAGGTAGCGGTAATGCTGTTCGAACAGCGGCGGCGGCAGCTCTACAGCTGTTACCAGCTCATCGGCTGCCAGCTGGTTATCACGCTCCGGATTGTTCTCGGGCAGGCGATGGAAATCTGCAAAGGGGATCTGGCGTTTGCCAGCCGGTCCCTCTACGTGCACCACGGCTTCGAGTGCTGCCAGTGCTACGCACATGTCGGACGGATGAGTGGCCACACAGGCCTCACTGGCGCCAAGAATGGCGTGTATGCGGTTGCGGCCGCTACGAGCAGGGCATCCGCTGCCGGGTTCACGTTTGTTGCAGGGGGTGCCGGTATCGTAGAAGTAGTAACAGCGTGTGCGCTGGAGCAAGTTGCCGCCGGTACTGGCCATGTTTCTCAACTGCGGTGAAGCGCCCGCCAGGATAGCCTGTGACAGCAACGGGTATTGTCGCTCGATCATCGGGTGCCAGGCCAGGTCGGCATTACTGACCAGGGCACCGATCAAGACGCCACCGTTGGCAGTGGGGTGCAGCCCATCCAGCGCCAAGCCTGAGATATCGATCAGGCGCTCGGGGCGGACCACATTTTCCTTCATCAGGTCGACCAGGTTGGTGCCCCCGGCGATGAAGCGCGCGCTGTCGCCAGCCAGGCTCACGGCTTCGCTGACTGACGCAGGCTTGTGGTAACTGAAGGGCATCATGGCTTCGCCCCCCGTTGTGGTTGATCCGGGTGTGCCATCAGCGGCTGGGCTTCTTCGATCGCGGCGACGATGTTGCCATAGGCACCACAGCGGCAAAGGTTGCCGCTCATCTGCTCGCGAATGGCCTCACGGCCGTCGGCTCGCCCTTCACGCACAAGCCCGACGGCAGAGCAGATCTGCCCAGGTGTGCAGTACCCGCACTGAAACGCATCGTGGGTGATGAAGGCCCGTTGCATAGGGTGCAGCACGTCGCCGCTGGCCAGCCCCTCAATGGTCACCAAGTCTGCGCCGTCGCACATGATGGCCAAGGTCAGGCAAGCATTGACACGCTTGCCGTCGCGCAACACCGTGCAGGCGCCGCATTGGCCGTGGTCGCAGCCTTTTTTGGTACCTACCAGGTCCAGCTGTTCACGCAACAGGTCGAGCAGAGTGGTCCACGGGTGGACTGCCAGTGTTCGTGGCTGACCATTGAGGGTCAGGTAGATGGGGTTTTCTGCAGCCCCATTGGAAGAGAGCGCGCTCATGGAAGGTCCTCACGGTCAGGGTTCACGCAGTTGGCTGCGTCTTTGTTGTGCGACCCGGGAGGTTGCAGAAACGTTCCACCGGCTTGCCAGGCGTGGAGAGGTGGCTATGGCGGGACGGCGTGCAAGCGTTATGGTGGTGAGCCGCGGGACGGAGTGCGAAGTTCGGGAGTGCTGGCCGGTGACCAAGAAGGCATCAGCGGGCGAGGGCGCGTGACCACCGGGATACGAACCGTGGCTGAATTATTGACGGGAAAGGGCCGAGATATTAGCGATCTACACCATTAACTCAACTAAATGAATATTTAGCGTAGTTATTATTGAAGGGCATCAAACTATCATTGCAAAAAAAGGGTAGTCGCTTCAAGGCGGTGTGGCGCGTCCGCCTGATGGCATAGGTTCAGGAGTGTCTTAAGCGATGGATTCAGACCTATGTGGCTGACGGAATCGATAGATGTCGATGCCTTGATCGAGGCCAAATCGCTATAGCCTTGCCGGTGCGGTTATCTGGGGCCGACGCTGCCAATCAGAGGCTTGGGGCTGTGAATCCGTGGAAATTGCAGTATAGATGCGGATTATTGGATCGCAATGGGCTTGCTCAGAGACAGCATTTTGCTGCGTAAGCGCTGTGCAGAGCTACCTGTGCAGCCTGCGGGATGCGAATACTGAGTCAACCGGCGAAGCGCAGAACTTAAACCTGGCAAGCGTGAAATTCGCAGATGGGTTCGGGGTCGTACTGACTCAAAGGCATGGATACGCCTGGATTGATATAGCTTGTCAGGCGCAGCGTAAGTCCAGAGCGTTTTGGGTTGCTGAGGTGTTGGTTCTGGAGCAGACATTTGAGCACCGCGCTTTCCCCAGAAGCACGCTCGGCAAATTTGTAGTAAGGAGCTAGAGGATGTTACGCGGCGCGATGCGCAGGGCGATACGCAGGGCGATGCGCCGGAGATTGCGGATCAGCGGGCTTTTGGGCTCGATAATGCAGCGCGACAGATGCGTGGTCGGAGACGCCTGGTGAGCGTGAGTAACTACCAAGGTCAGCGTGGCTTCGGATCTGCCCACCCAAGGCCCAGGTGTGAGCATGTAATACTGCGCATAATGCATATTATGTTAAATCCACTGGATTGCTAAATATCAGGATGATGTCACCAGTACCCGAAAACCATAATTTGTGCGAATTGACCATACACTAGGCGATTCAAGCATTTGCACTACACAGCTCAGGTACCTTCTCAGCTTCAGGAGCCCCGCCATCCCTGAATGCCTGCCTTGAAAACCATAATGCTGCTGCCTTGGATCGACCTCTAGAATCTCAATCACTCACTCCGTCTGTGACCCCTGACTGTCGACTGATGCAGTGATGAGTAAGCGATGCCTGTCCTCAAATCCGTTGGCGGACGCAAATGCCTGTCAGTTAAGCTTTACTGGGGCTGCTTTGCAGCCCTTCGCGGGCACGCCCGCTCCCACACGTTTG
>NZ_JBICMS010000024.1:0-94272 GCF_043106615.1 Pseudomonas sp. CJQ_9
CATTTATTTGAAATATTCCAGGCGAAGGCTGTTTTGAGGCCGCGAAGTGTTCGCCACAGCACCTTCAGCGCCTGTGAGATCGAGCGCCGCGGGTGTACGCCACAACATTTCCAGCGCCTGCGAGATCGAGCGCCGCCCGCGCGGCGCTTCGCGGCTAAAGCCGCTCCTACATTTGTTTCGGGCCAATTATGCCTGCGGGATTTGCGCGCGAACGCCTCGGCGTATGTCTCGATATCGCGTCGTACCAACAGGGCGGTCGCGTGCGCCTGGCACAGGATGGACTGGCCCGAAACAAACGTAGGAGCGGCTTTAGCCGCGAAGCGCCGCGCGGGCGGCGCTCGATCTCACAGGCACTGAATGTGTTGTGGCGGACACCTCCCAACCCCACCAGTATCTATAAACAGGCCCATTGCCCAACCTGAACCCAACTACCCCCCTACCGCCTAACCAACCCAGCCAACCTCCGCGAAACCGCCGGAATCCTCAACCCCATCAACACAACCCCAATAAACGCATAAACCGCCCACTCCCGCAGATCCGAACGCACGATCCACAAGAAATGCAGCAACCCCAACCCCAACACCGCGTACACCACCCTGTGCAGCTTCTTCCACCGCGCGCCAAGCCGCCGCTGGCTATACCGGTTCGAGGTAACCGCCAACGCCAACAACCCAAGAAACCCCAGCGCCCCGACAATAATGTAAGGCCGCTTGCGCAGCTCCACCGCCAACTGTCCCCAATCCAGCCCGAGAATAAAGAACAGGTAACAGAGAATGTGCAGCACGATATACGCAAACACCCATAACCCCAGCTGCCGCCGCACCACGATCCAACCCGACCACCCCGTCAGCTTCTGCAGCGGTGTCATGCTCAAGGTCACCAGCAGGAAGTTCAGCGCGCCAAGCCCCAACCGGTCCATCATGATCTTGCCCGGGTCAGGCCCCAGCAACCCCGTTGCCGCTTCGTACAACCACCAGGCAGGAAACAGGCAGCCCACGATAAAGATCGCCAGACGAAACCAGGGATAGCGCATCAGTAGTTCTTCCGCAGGTCGAGCCCGGCATAGAGCGAGGCTACTTCGTCGGCATAGCCATTGAACATTTGCGTCTCCCGCACATTGGGACTGAATAGCCCGCTAGGCAGCCGCCGCTCCCGCGCCTGGCTCCAGCGCGGGTGATCGACAGTGGGGTTCACATTGGCGTAGAACCCATATTCATCGGGTGCCAGGCCCTGCCAGGTAGTCCCGGGCTGCTCGGCCACCAGGCTGATGCGCACGATCGACTTGATGCTCTTGAAGCCATACTTCCACGGCACCACCAGCCGCAGCGGTGCACCGTTCTGGTTGGGCAACTCGCGGCCATACATGCCTACCGCAAGCATCGCCAAGGGGTGCATCGCTTCGTCCAGCCGCAGCCCTTCTCTATAAGGCCAGTCGATCAGCGCAAAGCCCGAGCGTTGGCCAGGCATATGCTCCGGGTCTTTCAGCGTTTCAAAACGCACGTAACGGGCCTTCGAAGTTGGCTCGACCTGCTTCAGCACCTGAGCCAATGGGAACCCCAGCCACGGGATGACCATCGACCAGGCCTCTACACAACGCAGCCGGTATATGCGCTCTTCAAGCTGGTAGGGTTTGACGAAGTCTTCCAGGGCATAGCGCCCAGGCTTGCCGACTTCACCATCCACCACAACCGACCAAGGTTCGGTTTTCAGGCTGTCGCCATTGGCCGCCGGGTCACCCTTGTCGGGGCCGAACTCATAGAAGTTGTTGTAGAGGGTAGCGTCCTTGAACGGCGTGATCGCCTCCCCTTTGGCGGTGACTGCCTGCCACTGCGTGGCGCCGAGCTTTTCCGTGAACCAGCCAGGCGCCTTGCCCGGCTCGACATCGGCATAACGGCTGGCCTCGGCCGCGCGACCAACACTGGGCAATGCGCCCAGGGCCAGACCGGCCAACGAGCCACCCAACAACGTACGACGGGACAGGTAAATGCCTTCGGGGGTGATCTCCGATGCCTTGCACTCGGACGACCTGGGAAGCTTGATGAGCATGAGCGGCTCCATAGCACTGGGTAACGGACGTACCAGTAAGACTATGGAGCCGGCAGGTTATTCCAGCATTAAGCGTTTTTTACGCTTTACGGCGGCGCGACTTGAGCAGGAACTGGATAGGCCCCGAAGCCGCGTAGGCGAGGAAGATCAGCAGCAGGATACGCGGCGGGTCGCTGAACACCACGGCAAACACCAGCACCACGGCAAGAATGGCCACAAATGGCACACGGCCCTTGAGGTCCAGCTCCTTGAAGCTGTTGTACTTGATGTTACTGACCATCAGCATGCCTGCAGCCGCCACCAACAGCGCCACCAGGAACGACAGCTTGGAGCCCTGAATACCGTAGTCGCTGAACGCCCACACGGTGCCAGCCACAACACCCGCGGCAGCCGGGCTGGCCAGGCCGATGAAGTAGCGCTTGTCGGCGGTGCCGACCTGGGTATTGAAGCGTGCCAGGCGCAGCGCAGCGCCGGCAACATAGATGAAGGCGACCATCCAGCCAACCTTGCCCATGTCACCCAACGCCCAGCCGAAGGCCAGCAACGCCGGGGCCACACCGAAGGCGACCATGTCCGACAGCGAGTCGTACTCGGCGCCGAACGCGCTCTGGGTGTTGGTCATGCGCGCGACACGGCCGTCGAGGCCGTCAAGCACCATGGCCACGAAGATGGCAATGGCGGCAAACGCGAAATACTTGCTCGCTTCACGCGGGTCACCAGCGCTCAGGGCGCTCTGTGCGCTCATCGAGCTGATAATGGAATAAAAGCCGGCAAACAGGTTGGCGGTAGTAAACAGGTTGGGCAGCAGGTAGATGCCGCGGTGGCGCACTTTGCGACCTTCGGCGTCATGGCCTTCTTCAACGTGCTCATCGACCGGTAGCAGGCTTTCGGCGTCGGAGGGCTTGTTCGGCTCTTCGGGACGTTCGCTCATGGAGGGTACCTTGCAACAGGGTGGAAAATGTTCGACACGGGCCCGCGAAACAGGTTCTGACGGCAGGCCACTGGTCTGCTTTATACCAGATGCTGACTGCCAGAACGAAAAAACGCGGCCGAAGCCGCGTTTTTCATGTTGCGATGCTACTTAGTTCTTGGCTTTGTCGACGATCTTGTTCGCCGAAATCCAAGGCATCATCGAGCGCAGTTGCTCACCGATGATTTCGATGCCGTGCGAAGCGTTGTTACGACGCTTGGCGGTCATCGATGGGTAGTTGGTGGCGCCTTCGGAGATGAACATCTTCGCGTACTCGCCGTCCTGGATGCGCTTGAGTGCGTTGCGCATGGCCTTGCGGGATTCTTCGTTGATGACTTCTGGGCCGGTGACGTACTCACCGTACTCTGCGTTGTTGGAGATCGAGTAGTTCATGTTGGCGATACCGCCTTCGTACATGAGGTCAACGATCAACTTCAGCTCGTGCAGGCATTCGAAGTAGGCCATTTCCGGCGCGTAGCCAGCTTCAACCAGGGTTTCGAAACCGGCTTTGACCAGCTCTACGGTACCGCCGCACAGAACAGCCTGCTCACCGAACAGGTCGGTTTCGGTCTCGTCCTTGAAGGTGGTTTCGATGATGCCGGTACGGCCACCACCCACGCCAGCGGCGTAGGACAGGGCGACGTTCTTGGCGTTGCCCGAAGCGTCCTGGTAGATAGCGATCAGGTCAGGAATACCACCGCCCTTGACGAACTCGGAGCGCACGGTGTGGCCTGGCGCTTTCGGCGCGATCATGATCACGTCCAGGTCGGCGCGCGGCACAACCTGGTTGTAGTGGATCGAGAAACCATGGGAGAAGGCCAGGGTAGCGCCCTTCTTGATGTTCGGCTCGATTTCGTTCTTGTACAGCGTGCCCTGGAATTCGTCCGGGGTCAGGATCATCACCAGGTCAGCCGCAGCGACAGCGGTAGCAACATCGGCAACTTTCAGGCCGTGGGCTTCAGCCTTGGCAACGGTAGCCGAACCTTTACGCAGACCGACGGTAACGTCTACACCGGAGTCCTTCAGGTTGCACGCCTGAGCGTGGCCCTGGGAGCCGTAACCGATGATGGCGACTTTCTTGCCCTGGATGATGGAAAGGTCGCAGTCTTTATCGTAGAAAACTTTCATGAAAATACCCCTGGTTATATCTCGGCCCCCTGCGGAGCCATCGCTAATTTTTAAATTCAGATGCTGAGCACTTTGTCGCCACGGGCAATGCCGGTAACGCCGCTGCGCACGGTTTCGAGAATCGATGCGGTGCCGATGGCCTGGATGAAGCTGTCCAGTTTGTCGCTGGTACCGCTCAGCTGTACGGTGTACACGCTGGCGGTGACGTCGACGATCTGGCCACGGAAGATATCCGTGGTGCGCTTGATCTCGGCGCGCTGGGCACCGGTGGCCTTGACCTTGACCAGCATCAGTTCGCGCTCGATGTGGGCGCTTTCCGACAGGTCGACGAGCTTGACCACTTCGACCAGCTTGTTCAGGTTCTTGGTGATCTGCTCGATCACTTCGTCATGGCCAACGGTGGTCAGCGTCAGACGCGACAGTGTCGGGTCTTCGGTCGGCGCCACGGTCAGGCTTTCAATGTTGTAGTTGCGCTGGGAGAACAGGCCGACCACACGGGACAAAGCACCGGGTTCGTTTTCCAGCAGCAGGGAAATGATATGCCGCATATCAGGTACGCTCCGTCTTGCTCAGCCACATGTCACGCATCGAGCCATCCTTGATCTGCATCGGATAGACGTGCTCACTGCGGTCAACCGCGATGTCGATGAATACCAGGCGGTCCTTCATCGCAAACGCTTCTTCCAGCATCGGCTTGAGGTCCTTCAGGCTGGTGATGCGGATACCCACATGGCCATAGGCCTCGGCCAGCTTGATGAAGTCAGGCAGCGACTCGACATACGAGTGCGAGTGACGACCGTTGTAGGCCATGTCCTGCCATTGGCGGACCATGCCCAACACCCCGTTGTTCAGGTTGACGATCTTCACCGGCAGGCCGTACTGCATGCAGGTGGACAGCTCCTGGATGTTCATCTGGATGCTGCCTTCGCCGGTCACGCAGGCCACGTCCTGGTCCGGGAAGTTGAGCTTGATGCCCATCGCCGCCGGGAAGCCGAAGCCCATGGTGCCCAGGCCACCGGAGTTGATCCAGCGGTTCGGCTTGTTGAAACGGTAGTACTGCGCCGCGAACATCTGGTGCTGACCTACGTCGGAGGTGACGAAGGCATCGCCTTTGGTCACTTCGCACAGGGTCTCGATGACTTTTTGCGGCTTGATGACATTGCCGTCGCCCTTGTCGTAAGGGAACAGCTCACCATTGCCACGCCACTCGTCGATCTGTTTCCACCAGGTATCCAGCGCGGCCTTGTCGGGCTGCTCGCCGATTTCCTTGAGGATGCCGAGCATTTCGCTGAGCACGCTGTCGACCGGGCCAACGATAGGCACATCGGCCTTGATCATCTTCGAGATCGACGCCGGGTCGATATCGACATGGATGATCTTGGCATTCGGGCAGAACTTGGCCGGGCCGTTGACCACGCGGTCGTCGAAACGCGCACCGACGGCGAAGATCACGTCGGCATTGTGCATGGCCATGTTGGCGGTGTAGCTGCCGTGCATGCCGAGCATGCCGAGGAACTGGCGATCAGTACCCGGGAAGCCGCCCAACCCCATGAGGGTGTTGGTGACAGGCAGGTTGAGCGACTTGGCGATTTCGGTCAGCGCTTCGGAGCCACCGCCCAGGATCACACCGCCACCGGCGTAGACGATTGGGCGCTTGGCAGCCAGCAGCATCTCGGCCGCCTTGCGGATCTGGCCGGAGTGGCCACGGACCGCCGGGCTGTACGAGCGCAGCTTGACCTTTTTCGGGTAGACGTATTCGAACTTTTCAGCCGGGTTGGTCATGTCTTTTGGAATGTCGACCACGACTGGACCTGGGCGACCGGATTGCGCCAGGTAGAACGCCTTTTTCAGAATTTCAGGGATCTCGGTCGGGTGCTTGATCATGAAGCTGTGCTTCACGATCGGCCGCGAGATACCGATCATGTCGGTTTCCTGGAAGGCATCGGTACCTACCATGGTGCTAGGCACCTGGCCGGACAGGATGACCATCGGAATCGAGTCCATGTAGGCGGTGGCAATACCGGTGATGGCATTGGTCGCACCCGGGCCGGAGGTTACCAGCACCACACCGGCTTTGCCGGTGGCGCGGGCGTAGCCGTCCGCCATATGGGTTGCCGCCTGTTCGTGACGAACCAGGATGTGTTCCACTTCCGGTTCTTTGAACAGCGCGTCGTAAACATGCAAGAGAGCACCACCAGGGTACCCGTAGATGTGCTTAACGCCTTCGTCACGCAAGAAGCGGACGACCATCTCAGCGCCAGATAAAAGCTCCACGTTGTTCACCTCTAAAACGCCAGAATACCGCCCCTTCAGGACGGGTCTTAATAGGTTTACTGCCAAGCAGAGCATGAGCGAACGTCAGCACTGACTGAGCAAGTATTGGGAGCGCCCCAGAGTGTTGCGGGGTTTTCCCACCCAGCGCGAGGTAACGCGTTGCGGGGTGTAACAGGTCGGCGCGGGTGTGCGCCTCATGATCTGCTTAGCGGGTCTGCTTCTGGCAGTCCCTCTAAAGCGGAAGTTGGATTCTTGTGATTCGGCGCGCACAAGTCAAGAAAAATTATTGCCAATTTTTCCCCGAGATGAATTCTTGCAACCACTAAAAATCGCTTCAGCAGCAGAATTAATAAGATTTCCATAAAAAAGGGCCACAATCTGCGGCCCTTGACGAAAAAACTGAAGAAATCAGGCAGAAGGAGCGATCAATTGGTCAAAAGCTGCCAACAGTCGGCGCAGCTCACGACTTTGCTCGGGCCGGTCGGCAAACACCGTTTCGGCCATGACCAGAATGCTGGAGGCATTTGGCAGCGGCTGGCCGAGCTCGATAATGATCTTCATGCGTTGCAGGAAGATCCACTGCAGCCATTGCTCAAAACGCAAGGTATCGACGGCGAAGGGCACCGTACTGGCCAGCGCCTCATCGCTCGGTGGCTCGTCCTCCCACCAGCCTTGCACCTGCAACTCACGCTCGATCAGCAGCAGGTGGTCGGCGATGTCCAGAATACGTTGCTCGATCATCAGGAACTGACCCGCGCTTTTTGCCTGGCCAAGGCGGCGCCAGCGCTATCGCCCTGCTTTTCACGGGCCTGTGCGATGGTGTTCCACAGTTCGGCCTGCAGGCTGGGGCGGCCGTTGGCGTAGGTCAGGGCGCGACGCGCCAGCTGCTCGGCCTGGGGGGCATCGCCTTGCGACAAACGCACCTGGGCCAGGCGGTAGAGCACCTGCGGTTCGCGCGGGGCAATGCGCTGGGCACGCTCCAGGCTGGAAGCAGCGCCGTTGAAATCGCCACTGCCCTGCTGGGTGGTGGCGGTGGTCAGCAGTGCCAGTACTGGGCCGTCCAGCTGTTCGTCAGCCGCCAGGCCACCTGCAGCCGTGTTGCTGCGCGGAATTCCGGTGGGGGCACTGGTGCTTTGCGGGGCGTTGTTCATCGCCGCGATATCGAACGGTTCGTCGGCGATCGGGTTGGGGTTGGTGGTCATGGGCGCCGACGTGGCCGGCCCGGTAGTGATCGGCCCCGGCGTGATCGGCGCGGTGCTGATCGGCGCCGCGCCATTGGCCGCCGGGAAGGTCTGGATGCCCGAAGCGCCTGCGCCCTGCGGGATCATCACGGTGACGCCGGAATCCTCAGGCAGTTTTTGCGCTTGCGCGGTGCCAGCGTTGTAACCACCCGCCGGGCGGTTGGCAGACACGCGTTCGCTGTTCGACACGCGGGTGCTCGAATCGACCACCGGAATATTGCCGCGCGGGACGCTGGAGCACCCTTGGAGCACAGCCAGCGCCGTCACGGCAGGAAACAGCCACTTGTTCACGTCACACCTCATCAATGCAGCCTGCGCTTAATTCATCCAGCCCTTGACCCAGTCCATGACCGATTCAGCTGGATTCTGCTCGCCGCCACAGGTTGCGCCGGCGGGCGGTTCGCTGCCGCGAATATACGGCATCTGTACCGCTCCCGGACAGCTGCCGTCAGACCCTTGGCCGCTGTAGGGGTCGATCCAGGCTTGTACCACGTTGTCCGGTTGCGGCATGTCCAGCGGCAGCGGGTCGGCCTTCTTCATGAAACTGGTCCATACCTGCAGGGCACCGGTGGCGCCGGTGAACGGTGTTTTACCGTTATCGTCGCGGCCCATCCACACCACCGCCAGCAAATCCTGGCTGAAACCAGAGAACCAGCTGTCGCGCGAGTCGTTGCTGGTACCGGTCTTGCCCGCCAGGGTCAACGAGCGCGGCAAGGTGTTGTACACCGAGCGGCCGGTCCCTTCGCGCATCACTCGCTGCATGGCGTTCTGCACCAGGTAGATGGCACCCGGGTCGAAGGTTTGCTGGATCTGGAACGGGTAGCGCTTGAGCGGTTCACCCTCTGCGGTGAGCACGCTGCGAATACCGCGCATCGGCGTGTTGAAGCCACCATTGGCAATGGTCTGGTACATGGTCGCGACCTGCATCGGCGACATGCCGCCAGCCCCCAGCAGCATGGCCGGGAAGGCTGGCCAGTCGACATTCACCCCCAGCCGGCCGATGGTCTTGATCACGTTCGGCACCCCCACTTCCAGGCCGATCTTGGCAGTCGACAGGTTGTAGGAATTGGCCAGCCCCTGGTACAGGTAGATCGTGCCGTGCGGGCGGCGGTCATAGTTTTGTGGGCGCCAGACCTGGCCGTCGCCACCTTTGACCGAGAACGGCTCATCCTGCACCCAGCTGGTCAGGGTGTACTTGCTTGGCTGCTCCAGCGCGGTCAGGTAAACGGCCGGCTTGACCAGCGAGCCGATCGGCCGCGAGGCATCGATGGCGCGGTTGAAGCCGGCGAAACCCGCCTGGCGGCTGCCGATCAGGGCCTGTACCTCACCGGTTTCCGGGTTGGTGACGACCATCGCCGATTCGACCTCGTCCGCCCCTTTGCGCCCGGCCAGGCGCTTGAACGTCTCGCTCATCGAGGCTTCGGCTTTCATCTGCAGGATCGGGTCGAAGCTGGTAAAGATACGCAAGCCTTCCTCGGTCAAGTCTTCATCGCGGTAGTCCTGGCGCAACTGCCGCTTGACCAGGTCGAGGAAGGCCGGGAAGGAGCTGTCGGCCAGGCTGCCACGTTTGGTCACGCCCAGCGGCATCTTCTTCGCTGCATCGACCTCCTCCTGGCTGGCCACGCCTTGCTCGGCCACCAGGTCGAGCACCAGGTTGCGCCGGGCCAGCGCACGTTCAGGGTAGCGCCGCGGGTTGTAGTAGGACGGGCCCTTGACCATGCCCACCAACAAGGCGATCTGGTGCAGCTTCAACTCCGACAGCGGCTGGCTGAAGAAGAACTGGCTGGCCAGGCCGAAGCCGTGCACGGCACGCTGGCCGTCCTGCCCGACAAAGACCTCGTTGAGGTAGGCCTCGAGGATTTCGCGCTTGTCGTAATGCAGTTCGAGCAGCACCGCCATCATCGCTTCGGTCACTTTGCGGCTGAGGCTGCGCTCGCTGCTGAGGTAGAAGTTCTTCACCAACTGCTGGGTCAGGGTACTGCCACCCTGGCGCATCGAGCCGGATGAAGTATTCACCCACATGGCCCGGGCGATGGACTTGGGCGACACGCCATGGTGGCTGTAGAAGTCGCGGTCTTCCGTGGCAACCAGGGTCTCGAGCAGGTATTTCGGCACCTGGTCGATCTTGATCAGAATGCGGTCTTCAAGGTTTTTCGGGTAGATACCGCCGATCATCAGCGGCTCCAGGCGCACCACGTCAAGCGCCTTGCCATTGGCCCCGGAAAGGCCGGCCACGTAATCGCCGGAGAACCGTACGCGCACGAACTGCGCTGGCTCCATGCCCTCGTAGAACTGGAAGCCACGGGTGTTGAGGTCGACGGTATTGCCGTTGACGGCGGCCGCCCCCGGGCCATTGGCCGCGCTTTCACGCCGGTAGCCAAGCGCGTCGAGCTCGGTGAGGAAGTCGTTCTTGCTCAGTTTCTGGCCGGTGAACAGCTCCAACGGCCGTGCATACACCTTGGCCGGGATGGTCCAGCGCTTGCCAGAGAACTTCTCCTGGACAACGGCATCGAGGTAAACCGCGAAGCCGGCGACGATCACCAGGCCTACCAGGCTGAGCTTCAAAGCCCAGCCCAGCCAGGCGCGGGAGCGGCCGGTCGGGCGTTTTTGAGGGGTACGGGGAGTTCGGGTTCGGGTCATGACGGCGGATTATACGCACTTTGGGAAGACTGGGCAGGCGGCCCGGCGGTAGGCAGGGACGGCACCATTGACCATAATGATGCATTCGAATTCCCTGCCCCCGGAAGGATTTGCCGTGAGCCAAGCTCTTATCACTGCGTTGCAGAACCCCGCCCTGTACCCCCACCCCGTGGACGGGTTCCAGCTCATCGAGACGCATATCTCCTGGGTGCTGCTGACGGGCGAGTACGCCTACAAGATCAAGAAGCCGATGAATTTCGGCTTTCTCGACTTCACTGGCCTGGACCAGCGCCAGCATTTCTGTAACGAAGAATTGCGCCTGAACCAGCGCCTGACCGACGGCCTGTACCTGGACGTTCTGCCGATCACCGGTAGCGCCGACGCGCCACAGCTCGCCGGCGAAGGCCAGGCCATCGAATATGCACTGAAGATGCGCCAGTTCCCCCAAGGGCAGATGCTCAGCACCCTGCAGGCCAATGGCGAACTGAACGCCACGCACATCGACCAGATGGCCCGGCAGATCGCCGAATTCCATCTGCAGGCCCCGCGTGTACCGGTCGAGCACCCACTGGGCACGCCGGAGGCCGTCATGGCGCCGGTGGAGCAGAACTTCGAGCAGATACGCCCGTTCCTCAGCGACAAGGCCGACCTGCAACAGCTAGACGCCCTGCAAGCCTGGGCACGCAGCAGTTTCGAGCGGCTGCATGGCCTGCTGGAAAAGCGCAAGGCCAATGGCTTTATTCGCGAATGCCACGGTGACATTCACCTGGGCAACGCCACGCTGATCGATGGCCGGGTGGTGATCTTCGACTGCATCGAATTCAACGAACCGTTCCGCCTGACCGACGTCTACGCCGACACCGGCTTCCTGGCGATGGACTTGGAAGACCGCGGCCTCAAGTGCCTGGCCCGGCGCTTCATCAGCCAGTACCTGGAACTGACCGGCGACTACGAAGGCCTGGAGCTGCTCAACTTCTACAAGGCCTACCGCGCACTGGTACGGGCCAAGGTCGCGCTGTTCAGCATGCCGGCCAATGCCGATGGCGTGCAGCGTGCCACCACCCTGCGCACCTACCGCAACTACGCCAACCTGGCAGAAAGCTACAGCGCCATCCCTTCGCGCCTGCTGGCCATCACCCACGGCGTATCGGCAGTGGGCAAAAGCCATGTGGCCATGCGCATGGTCGAGGCGCTGGGCGCAGTGCGCGTGCGTTCGGACGTAGAGCGCAAGCGCTTGTACGGCGAACAGCAGCAGGCTGAGGCCACCCAGCTCAGCACCGGCATCTATGCCGAGGAGGCCAGCACTGCAACTTACCGGCGCCTGCACGAAGTCGCCGCGACCGTGCTGCGGGCAGGGTTCCCGGTGGTGCTGGATGCCACCTACCTCAAACGCGAACAGCGCCAGGCTGCGGCCGAGGTAGCCAGCCAGACTGGCGTGCCGTTCCTGATTCTGGACTGCCACGCGCCGGACGCGGTGATCGCCAGCTGGCTGGAGCAGCGCCAGGCCGAGAACAGCGACCCGTCGGATGCCACCCTGGAGGTGGTCAAGGCGCAGCAGGCCAGCCGAGAGGCGCTGGATACGCAGGAGCTGGCGCAGAGCACCCACGTTGACACCCAGACGGCTGGCAGCATGGACCAGGTGATCGAGCAGATTCGCCAGCGTCTGCCTGGCTTGTAAGCTAGTCGATTTTCCTGCGCCGGCCCTTCGCGGGCTTGCCCGCTCCCACAGGTAAACCACAGCCCTTGAAGGCTGCGCCGAACCTGTGGCAGCGGGCAAGCCCGCGAAGAGGCCGGCACAGGGCATCTCATCGCCCCGGTGGCAAAAAGCCGCGTATTCCCCAACCCCCGCTACACTCCTCTCTGACCTGCTCGCGATTTATCTCCCCATGACCCGTTCAGCCATCGCAAGGAGGCTCGATGAACGATGAATTGCAGCATCTGAAAAACCTTGGCAAGACCTCTGCGCAGTGGCTGCATGCGGCCGGCATTCACAGTGCATCGGATCTGCGCCGCCTGGGTGCCGTGGGTGCATACCAGGCCGTGAAGACACGAGGGTTTCGCGCATCGAAGGTGCTGTTGTATGCCATTGAAGGCGCCCTGCTGGATATGCACTGGAACGATTTGCCCCTCGAACGCAAGGAAGCCCTCAACCAACAACTGGATGCGAAAACCCCCGCGCAAAAAAATCCAAAATAAGCGCGACAAGAGGATTGACGTCTAAATGAGAATTGTTATGATTATCACAACTGGTCGCGAGACTGGTTGGATAAGCTAAGAGCCCCTGGTTCGGACTCTCAGATTATCTCCTCATCAGGCTAATCACGGTTATTGACCCGGCAATTTGCCGGGTCTTTTTTTGCCCGGGGTTTCATGTCTTATCGTTTCAGTTGGGTGCAATAATCCTGCTCTGGCATCGCCGCCGTGTACCACACGTAATCGGCCTCACCCGCTTCAACCTTCTCGCCCACCTCGGCCAGCATCAGCACTTTGCTCGCACCCGGTGCGCCCAGGTCACTCAAATGCAACGGCACGCCCAGGTCCTTGCGCACGTGATAGGCCCCGGCAAACAGCAGTGCCGGTTGCGGCGCCGCCAGCAAGCGCTTGGCCATGCGCCGGTCACGCTGCTGCTGCACGGCCAGCATCGCCGGTAGCTGGCTTTCCGGCAGCATCCCGCAATGCCCGGCGCGCACCTGCTGCAGCAACCTCGCCCTGACGGTCGCCGCATTGGTTTTCTCGCCCGCCAATGGCGGCGGCTGCCGGTAGGCCTGGCGCATTTCACCTGGGGAAAGGTTGCCGGCCAGTAGGGGTATCTGCTGTTGCAGGGCTGCACGCACGATCGGCCCGTACAACTGCCAGTCCCAGCCCTCCTCCCACGCCAGTGCCTTGGGCAAGTCTGCCGGCAAAGGTTGCCCTTTGAGCCTGTCCACCAGCGGCTGCTGTTCAGGTTGCAGCATCTCCAGCAATAAGCTGCCCTGGGCACGCTGGCTCTGCAGGGCGCGCAGCAACCACACTTGCAGTGCGTGGTGGTCGGGGTTGTCATGTTTTTCACCGACCAGCACTCGCGGTGCGGTAGCCAGGCGCTGCACCAGTTGGTCCGGGCTGATTACCTGCCCGCTGCCGAGATCGACCACCTGCCCAAGCTGGGCATGCGTGCGCCCTTCGGTGCTCTGCCAGGCAGGCAACGGTGGCAGGCTGGCCTGGCAGCCGCCCAATACCAGTAACATGCACAGCGAAAAACCGGACAACAGCGGGTATCGCATTGGCAGTAGCTCCTTGGTAGCGGCCGCTCACGACAGCGATCGGGCCAGCTTCAACGGGTGATGATCAGCGGGTGGCCACGCTCAGGATGTGCCTGCACCAGCACGTCGATCCCGTACACGGCCTTCAACGCTGCCGGCGTCAGCACCTGTTCAGGCGAGGCAAAGGCATGGCAACGCCCCTGCTCCAGCAACAAGATCCGGTCACAGTAGCGCGCCGCCAGGTTCAGGTCATGCAAGATCACCAGCACCGCAGCGCCGCGGTCGGCAAAGCGGCGCACCGCCTCCAGGGTAGTGTGCTGGTGCAGCGGGTCGAGCATCGAGGTGGGCTCATCGAGCAACAAGGTAGTGCCCTGTTCCCCCGGCCACAACTGTGCCAGCACACGGGCAAGGTGCACGCGTTGCCGCTCGCCGCCGGACAACGCCAGGTAACTGCGCCCCACCAGGTGCCAGGCATCCGCCGCCTGCAACGCCGCTTCGACAATTTCGGCGTCGCGGCGCTGCCCGGTGCCGTGCGGCATGCGGCCCATGGCCACCACTTCCTCGACGCTGAACGAAAACCCCAGGCTCGACACCTGAGGCAATACGGCCAGGCGCCGGGCCCGCTCCTGTCCAGGCCAATCACCGAGGGCGCGCCCCTGCAACGTCACCCGCCCACGGCCTGGCACCAGCTCGCCACACATCACGCCCAACAGGCTGCTCTTCCCCGCGCCGTTGGGGCCGAGCACGCCCACCACCTGGCCAGGGGGCAATTGCAGATCAATGTCATGCAGCACCTCGTGGCTGCCCCGCCGCAAGTGCAGGCCCTCGGCATGCAACATCAGCTGCGCCCTCGCACCAGCAGGAACAGAAAGAACGGCGCCCCCACAAAGGCCGTGACAATGCCGATCGGCAACTCGGCGGGCGCCAGCAGCAGCCGTGCCGCGAGGTCGGCAAACAGCATCAGCACACCGCCAGCCAGCAGCGAGGCTGGCAACAACACCCGGTGATCCGGCCCGGCCAGCAAGCGCACCAGGTGCGGCACCACCAGGCCGATGAAGCCGATCAGGCCGGCAGCCGCAACAGCTGCACCCACCCCAAGCGCCGTGCAGAACACCAGTTCGCGCTTGAGCCGTTCCACATCAACGCCCAGGTGGCGGGCCTCGGACTCCCCCAAAAGCAAGGCATTCAGCGCTTTGGCCCGCCGTGGCAGCCACAGTGCCACACCCGCCGCCACCAGCAACAACGGCCATAGCCGGTCGTAGCTGGCACCGTTGAGGCTGCCCAGGTTCCAGAAGGTCAATGTACGCAACGTGGCGTCATCGGCCAGGTAAGAGAACAACCCCACCACCGCGCCGCCCAGTGCCGTCATCGCGACCCCGGCCAGCAGCATGGTGGCCACGCTGGTCTGCCCATCGCGGCGGCCCAGGCGGTAGACCAGCGCCGTCACGCCAAGCCCCCCGACAAAGGCACAGAACGACAGCAAATACGGTGCAAAGGCCTCTGGCAGGCCGCCGAACCAGGCCCCGCCGACAATAGCGAGCGCCGCGCCCACAGCCGCCCCGGCGGCCACCCCGACCAAACCCGGATCGGCCAGCGGATTACGGAACAACCCCTGCATGGCGACCCCGGACAACGCCAGCACCGCGCCCACTGCCAGCCCAAGCAAGGTGCGCGGCAGGCGGATCTGGCCAAGGATCATTTCGGCCTGTTGCAAGCCGTCGGCGGTAATGGGCAGGCCCATCAACCGCAGGCCCGCACGCAGGGTATCGAACAGCGGCAGGCTGACCGGCCCCAGCGCCAGCGACAGCCACACCGCCAGCAGGCACAGCAGGCTCAGGCAAATGAACAATGTACGTGGCCGGACCCGCTGGTTCATTGTACGAAGCTGGCCTTGGCTGCCGGGTAGAAGGTAGCAGCCAGCGATTGCAAGGTCGCCGGCAGGCGCGGCCCAAGCCCACCGACCAGCAGTGTGGGGTCAAGCGACAACAGGCGTTGCTCACGCACGGCACGCGAAGCCGCCAGCGCCGGGTTTTCTTTCAACAAAGCCTGCAGCGCCAGCTCATCGGCCAGCGCCCGATCGGAAAACACGATCACATCCGGGTCCAGGGCAGCCAATGCTTCGTTCGAGAAATGCTTGTAGCCCTGATGCTCTGCCAGGTTGCGCCCGCCGGCCTGGCCCAGCAGCCAGTCACCGGCGGTGCCCTGCCCGGCGATCAGCGGCTTGGCCCCAGCGTGCCCTACCAGCAGCAACACCCCCGGTGCCTTGTGCTGCGCCTGGGCCCGCTGGACCTTGGCGTGCAAGGTTTGCAGTTGCTGATGGTAACCCGCGGCCAGCGTTGTGGCCTGCGGTTCTGCGCCCAGCAGTTGCCCCAACTGCTTGAGGTTGCTGTCTACCGCCGCCAGCTCGGCCTTGCCGGAAAACAGCTCGACACGCACACCGGCCTTGCGGATTTGCGCCAGTACCGGCGGCGGGCCCATTTCTTCGGTACCCACCAGCACATCCGGGCGCAGGCTGAGCACGCCCTCGGCCGACAACTGGCGCTGGTACCCCACGCTGGGCAGCGACTTCAACGAAGCTGGGTGCTGACTGGTCGTGTCCACCCCCACCAGCCGCGCTTCACCACCCAACGCGCATATCCACTCGCTCAGCGCGCCGCCGGCGCTGACCCAGCGTTGCGGCAGGTCTGCCGCCAGGGCCTGGCTAGAGAGCACAAGGCTTGCACACAAGGCGAGCAAAGCGGCGGGACGACGCATCATCGGGTTCCTTCTGAAGGCGAGCTGCACGCCTTGTGGCGAGCGGCGGAACTGCGCACCATGGACGGCAGAACGCAGCGAATGCGGGCAATTTGATAATTATTCGCATTGACGCGTCAAGCCATCATCTGTTTCACGAGTCGTACTGCCATGCATTTTCTCTGCACATCACCCAGCCTGGCCGAGGGCCAGACACGCGCTTTCAGCGTAGACGGCCTGCAACTGTTCGGCGTGCGCCGCCAGGGCCAGGTCTACCTGTACCGCAACCGCTGCCCGCACAAGGGCATCCCGTTGAACTGGGCACAGGACCGCTTTCTCGATGACAGCGCGAGCCTGATCCAGTGCGGGCATCACGGCGCCCTGTTCCTGATCGAGAGCGGCGAATGCGTGGCCGGCCCCTGTGACGGTGAGCAGTTGCAGGCCCTGGGCTGCCATGAAGACACCCAGGGCGTATGGCTCAAGGGCTGAGCAGCACCGGTAAGCGGCGGTCGATGACGATGCCCTGCGGGTCCAGGCGCGTGCCGTATGCCAGCACCTCCACCCCGCCCGCCACGGCAGCACGCAACGCCTGGGCGTAGGCAGCATCGATCTCCTCGGCAGGGCGCACCGCATCGATGCCGGTCAGGTTGACGCAATACAGTTGCACCGCCCGCACGCCTTGGCTGGCCAGCTTTGCCAGCTCGCGCAGGTGCTTGGCCCCGCGCTGGGTCACCGCATCGGGAAACGCCGCAACCGGGCTGTCGGGGTAGCCCAGGGTCACGCTCTTGACCTCGACGTAGGCCGGGGCACCGTCGAACTCCAGGCGGAAGTCGATGCGGCTGCCCTCCTCGCCATACGCCACCTCACGTCTGAGTGCCGTGAACCCGGCCAGCTCGGCGATCGTACCGGCGCGCAGCGCCTCTTCAACCAGGGCATTGGCCCGCCCGGTATTCACGCACGCCAACCGGCCCTGCGGGGTTTCGCTGATTTCCCAGGTGCCCGGCAGTTTGCGCTTGGGGTCGTTGGAGCGGCTGAACCACACCTGCCCGCCTTCACGCATGCAATTGAGCATGGAGCCAGTATTCGGGCAGTGGATGGTCAACTGCTCGCCGTTGGCCAGTTCGATATCGGCCAGGAACCGTTTGTAGCGGCGCAGCAGGCGGCCGTGTTCGAGTGCAGGTGAAAAAAGCATCAGCCTTGCCAGCTCCGCAAGCCACGGGCAATGCGATGCACCGCCTCCTCCAGGCGCGGCAGGCTTTGCGTATAGGCAAAGCGCACATGGTGCCCGGCCAGGTGGCGACCGAAGTCCAGGCCCGGGGTGAAGGCCACGTGTTCGGTCTCCAGGAAATGCCGGCAGAAGGCAAACGCATCACCGCCATAAGCGCTGATGTCGGCATATAGATAGAACGCCCCCTGAGGCTCAACGGCAATGCGCAAACCCAGCTCGCGCAGCGCCGGCAACAGGTAGTCCCGGCGGCGGGCAAATTCGGCGCGACGCTGTTCGAAGATGGCCAGGGTTTCGGGCTGGAAGCACGCCAGCGCAGCATGCTGTGCCATGCTCGGCGCACTGATGTACAGGTTCTGCGCCAGTTTCTCCAGGTCGGCCACGGCCTGCGGTGGCGCCACCAGCCAGCCAAGGCGCCAGCCGGTCATACCGAAATACTTGGAAAAACTATTCAGGACAAACGCCGAGTCATCCACTTCCAGCACGCTGGGCGCATCCATGCCGTAGGTCAGCCCGTGGTAAATCTCGTCGACTACCAAGTGGCCGTGCCGTTCACGGGTGGCCTTGGCCAGGCTGGCCAGTTCGGTACGGCCCAGCACCGTGCCGGTCGGGTTGGCCGGCGAGGCGACCAGGGCGCCAACGGTATCCTGGTCCCAGTAGCGCTGCACCAGGTCGGCGGTCAACTGGTAGTTCACCTCCGGGCCGACCGGTACCAGTTGCGCCCCACCTTCTACCAGGCGCAGGAAGTGGCGGTTACACGGGTAGCCCGGGTCAGCCAGCAGCCAGTGCTTGCCGGGGTCGACCAGCAGGCTGCTGGCCAGTAACAGGGCGCCCGAACCGCCCGGGGTAATGAGAATGCGCTGCGGGTCGATGTTCAGGCCATAACGCTGGGCATAGAACCCGGCGATCGCTTCGCGCAGCGCCGGCAGGCCGCGTGCGGCGGTATAGCGGGTGTGGCCGGCGGCCAGCGCGGCCTGGCCCGCAGCCACAATCGGTGCTGCGGTGGTGAAGTCCGGCTCGCCGATTTCCAGGTGGATCACGTCGTGGCCGGCCGCTTGCAGCTCGTTGGCCCGCGCCAGCAGTGCCATGACATGGAAAGGTTCGATGGCGCGGCTGCGCGCGCTGTAGGGGTGGGCCATGACCTTCTCTCAATAGCGGCTAAACTGAAGATTCTACCTGCGTAAGTAATCGAACGTACCGCTCAGGTCGGTGTCTGTTAGCAGGATCGGGCGGGCTAGCGCACCCCCGATCTATCTGGTAAGTTCGGCGGCTCGCAGTCGCAGGGCCGGCGGTCGCCGGAGATGGAGCATCCTGCGCATTGGATCAGATGAGTGAGAGGCGGTCTATTCATGTCCACCGTAGAAAAGCAAAAAACCGGTCAGACCATGTACGGTGTCGAGCCTTACGTAGAGTCCAAGGGCGAAGAGTACATGGGTGAGCCCATGAAGCAGCATTTCAACAAGCTTCTCAACGCCTGGAAGCAAGAGCTGATGACCAGTGTGGACCGCACTGTGGATCACATGAAGGACGAGGCAGCCAACTTCCCCGACCCGGCCGACCGTGCCAGCCAGGAAGAAGAATTCGCCCTTGAGCTGCGCAACCGCGACCGCGAGCGCAAGCTGATCAAGAAAATCGACAAGACCCTCGACAAGATCAAGGCCGACGAATACGGCTGGTGCGAGTCGTGCGGCATCGAGATCGGCCTGCGCCGTCTGGAAGCCCGCCCTACCGCCGACCTGTGCTTCGACTGCAAGGAAATCGCCGAGAAAAAGGAAAAAACGGTCGGCAAAGGCTGATCTTTCTTCCAACCGAACGGGGCGCATCATGCGCCCCGTTGCATTTATATACCCAGCCAGACCATGACCAACTCCAGCTACATCGGGCGCTTTGCCCCCACCCCCAGCGGTTTCCTGCACTTTGGCTCACTGGTGGCTGCACTCGCCTCCTGGCTGGATGCCCGCGCGGTCGACGGCCGCTGGCTGCTGCGCGTAGAAGACACCGACCCGCCCCGGGAAATGCCCGGCGCCCGTGACGCCATCTTGCAAACCCTCGAACGCTACGGCCTGCACTGGGACGGCGAAGTGGTGTTTCAAAGCCAGCGCCACGACGCCTATGCCGCGGTGGTCGACCGCCTGTTCAACATGGGCCTGGCCTATGCCTGCACCTGCTCGCGCAAGCAACTGGAGGCCTATGGCGGCATCTACCCAGGCCTGTGCCGTAACGCCGGGCATGCGCGCGAGGGCGCGGCGATCCGCTTGCGGGTGCCAGAGCTGACCTACCGTTTCAGCGACCGCGTACAGGGTGCTTACCAGCAGCACCTGGGCCGCGACGTGGGCGATTTCGTGATACAGCGCCGCGATGGCCTGTATGCCTACCAGCTGGCCGTTGTACTGGACGACGCCTGGCAAGGTGTCACCGACATCGTGCGCGGTGCCGACCTGCTCGACAACACCCCGCGCCAGCTGTACCTGCAAGAGCTGCTGGGCTTTTCGCAACCGCGCTATCTGCACATACCGCTGATCGTGCAGCCGGACGGCCATAAGCTGGGCAAGTCATACCGTTCGCCGCCGTTGCAGGCCGAGCAGGCGACGCCGCTGTTGTTGCGGGCGTTGCGGGCGCTGGGGCAAGCGACTGACCCGCAGTTGCTGCTGGCAACGCCGGCTGAAGTACTGGCCGTGGCGCGCCAGCAGTGGCGGCCCGAAGCGATTGCGCGGCGCACGACGGTGCCAGAGGCTGATCTGCGCTGAGGCCTTGCTGGCCTTGTCGCAGGCAAGCCAGCTGCCACAGGGATCGCAGCAGGGCTGGCAGGTGTTTGTCAGAAGATATGCAGCGCTTGTGGTAATCCTGTGGGAGCTGGCTTGCCTGCGATAGGGCACGAACAGGCCACCTTTCTCTCGAAACAAAAGCCCAACAAATTCAAACCCTTGGCTAACCTCAGCGATTCCCGCTAGCATCCGCCCAATCATTTGCGCCAATAATAAGTTCAAACCCGCAGCGCCCAACCATCGAGGCCAGCATGTACATCTATCGTTTGGTCCTGCTTCTGGTCGTGGGGATCTACCTGTTCTCCCCGGCCATCATGGACTGGTGGATCGAACCGACCGGAGCCTGGTACCGCCCGTACCTGCTCTGGCTGATCCTGATCGTCGTCACCTTCATCCTGCAGAGCCAACGAGATGCCGATGAGCTTTAGCCTGACCCAGATGATCCTGATCAGCGCCGGGTACCTCATGGTGCTGTTCGGCGTAGCCTGGGTCAGTGAGCGCGGGCTGATCCCGCGCGCCATCATTCGCCACCCCCTCACCTACACCCTGTCCCTGGGCGTATACGCCAGTGCCTGGGCGTTCTACGGGTCGGTGGGCCTGGCCTACCAGTACGGCTACGGCTTCCTTGCCTGTTACCTGGGGGTGTCCGGTGCATTCCTGCTGGCGCCGGTGCTGCTGTACCCAATCCTGAAGATCACCCGCACTTACCAGCTGTCGTCGTTGGCCGACCTGCTGGCGTTCCGCTTCCGCAGCACCTGGGCAGGCGCGTTGACCACCCTCATCATGCTGATTGGCGTACTGCCGTTGCTGGCGTTGCAGATACAGGCGGTGGCCGACTCGATCAGCATCCTTACCGGTGAGCCGGTCAAGGCCCGGGTGGCCTTCGCGTTCTGTGCGCTGATCATCCTGTTCACCATCTTCTTCGGCTCACGGCATATCGCCACGCGCGAAAAGCATGAAGGGCTGGTGTTCGCCATCGCCTTCGAGTCGGTGATCAAGCTGCTGGCACTGGGCGGCATCGGCCTGTACGCCCTGTATGGCGTGTTTGGCGGCCCGCACGAGCTGGAAGTGTGGCTGCTGCAGAACCAGACCGCCCTGGCTGCCCTGCACACCCCGTTGCAGGAAGGCCCGTGGCGCACCCTGCTGCTGGTGTTCTTCGCCTCGGCCATCGTCATGCCGCACATGTACCACATGGCCTTCACCGAAAACCTCAACCCACGCTCGCTGGTCAGCGCCAGTTGGGGCCTGCCGCTGTTCCTGCTGCTGATGAGCCTGGCCGTGCCGCTGGTACTCTGGGCCGGGCTGCGCCTGGGCGCCAGTACCAACCCCGAGTACTTCACCCTGGGCCTGGGCATTGCCGCCAACAACCAGGCACTGGCCCTGCTGGCCTATATAGGCGGCCTATCGGCGGCCAGCGGCCTGATCATCGTCACCACCCTGGCGCTGTCGGGCATGGCCCTCAACCACCTGGTGCTGCCGCTATACCAGCCCCCGGCCGAGGGCAACATCTACCGCTGGCTGAAATGGACCCGCCGCGCACTGATCGTCGCCATCATCACCGCCGGCTTCATGTTCTACCTGACCCAGAACAACCACCAGAGCCTGGCCAACCTGGGCATCGTGGCGTTCGTGGCCACGCTGCAGTTCCTGCCCGGCGTGCTGTCCGTGCTGTACTGGCCGACCGCCAACCGCCGCGGCTTCATCGCCGGGCTGCTGGCCGGCACGCTGGTGTGGATGGTGACCATGCTGCTGCCGCTGCTGGGCAACCTGCAGGGCTTCTACATCCCGCTGCTGGACATGATCTACGTGCTGGACGATACCAGCTGGCACATGGCGGCCATCGCCTCGCTGGCGGCCAACGTGCTGCTGTTCACCCTGATTTCGCTGTTCACCAACGCCAGCACCGAAGAAGTCAGCGCCGCAGAAGCCTGCGCGGTGGACAACGTGCGCCGCCCACAGCGCCGCGAACTGCACGCAGCCTCGCCCCAGGAATTCGCGACCCAACTGGCCAAGCCGCTGGGCGCCAAAGCCGCGCAAAAGGAAGTGGAGCAGGCCCTGCGTGACCTTTACCTGCCGTTCGACGAACGCCGGCCATACGCCTTGCGCCGCCTGCGTGACCGTATCGAGGCCAACCTCTCGGGCCTGATGGGCCCGAGCGTGGCCCAGGACATGGTCGAGACCTTCCTGCCGTACAAGTCCGGTAACGAGAACTACGTCACCGAGGACATCCACTTCATTGAAAGCCGCCTGGAAGACTACCACTCGCGCCTGACCGGCCTGGCCGCCGAGCTCGATGCCCTGCGCCGCTACCACCGCCAGACCTTGCAGGAGCTGCCCATGGGCGTCTGCTCGCTGGCCAAGGACCAGGAAATCCTCATGTGGAACAAGGCCATGGAAGAGCTCACCGGCATTGCCGCCAAGCACGTGGTCGGCTCACGCCTGGTGACCATCGCCGAGCCCTGGCGCGGGCTGCTGCAGGGCTTCATCAACGTGCCCGACGAGCACCTGCACAAACAACGCCTGGCACTGGATGGCCAGCCACGTTGGCTGAACCTGCACAAGGCGGCCATCGATGAACCACTGGCCCCCGGTAACAGCGGCCTGGTACTGCTGGTCGAGGACCTGACCGAAACCCAGGCCCTGGAAGACAAGCTGGTGCATTCCGAGCGCCTGGCCAGCATCGGCCGGCTGGCCGCCGGCGTGGCCCACGAAATCGGTAACCCGATCACCGGCATCGCCTGCCTGGCGCAGAACCTGCGCGAGGAGCGTGAGGGCGATGGCGAAATCACCGAGCTGTCCAGCCAGATCCTCGACCAGACCAAACGCGTGTCACGCATCGTCCAGTCGTTGATGAGTTTTGCCCATGCCGGTGGCAGCCACCAGAACAGCGAGGAACCGGTGTGCCTGGCCGAAGTGGCGCAGGACGCCATTGGTCTGCTGGCGTTGAACCGGCGTAATTTCGAAGTACAGTTCTTCAACCTCTGCGACCCTGAGCATTGGGTAGAAGGCGACCCGCAGCGCCTGGCCCAAGTGCTGATCAACCTGCTCTCCAATGCCCGCGACGCCTCGCCGCCCGGCAGCGCAGTGCGCGTGCGCAGCGAGGTGAGCGAGCACACCGTCGACCTGATCGTCGAAGACGAGGGCAGCGGCATTCCGAAGAACATCCAGGACCGTCTGTTCGAGCCGTTCTTCACCACCAAGGACCCCGGCGAGGGAACCGGACTGGGCCTCGCTCTGGTCTATTCCATCGTGGAAGAGCATTATGGGCAAATCACCATCGACAGCCCGGCCGACATCGAACGGCAACGTGGCACCCGGATCCGCGTGACCCTGCCCCGGCATGTCGTAGCGACGTCCCCTGAAATTCGAGACCGTCGAGAGAATTGAATCAATGCCGCATATTCTGATCGTCGAAGACGAAACCATCATCCGCTCGGCCTTGCGTCGTCTGCTCGAGCGGAACCAGTACCAGGTCAGCGAAGCCGGCTCGGTGCAGGAAGCCCAGGAACGCTTCAGCATTGCCACTTTCGACCTGATCGTCAGTGACCTGCGCCTGCCAGGTGCACCCGGCACCGAGCTGATCAAGCTCGGCCAAGGCACCCCGGTGCTGATCATGACCAGCTACGCCAGCCTGCGCTCAGCCGTGGACTCGATGAAGATGGGCGCGGTGGACTACATCGCCAAGCCCTTCGACCACGACGAAATGCTGCAAGCGGTGGCGCGCATCCTGCGCGACCGGCAGAACGCCCCAACTGCAGCACCGGCCGCCGAGCCCCGCGCCAGCACCGGCAAGGCAGCCCCTGCCGACAAAGCAGCCCCGGCAGCGGCCAATGGCGACATCGGTATCATTGGCTCGTGCCCGCCCATGCAGGACATGTACAGCAAGATCCGCAAGGTGGCCCCAACCGATTCCAATGTGCTGATCCAGGGCGAATCGGGTACCGGTAAAGAGCTGGTGGCGCGCGCCCTGCACAACCTGTCGCGGCGGGCCAAGGCGCCGATGATTTCGGTGAACTGCGCGGCCATCCCCGAAACCCTGATCGAGTCCGAACTGTTCGGCCACGAGAAAGGCGCGTTCACCGGCGCAAGTGCCGGGCGTGCCGGCCTGGTGGAGGCCGCCGACGGTGGTACGCTCTTCCTCGATGAAATCGGCGAACTGCCCCTGGAAGCCCAGGCCCGCCTGCTGCGCGTGCTGCAGGAAGGGGAAATTCGCCGGGTCGGTTCGGTGCAGTCGCAAAAGGTCGATGTGCGCCTGATCGCCGCGACCCACCGCGACCTGAAGAACCTGGCCAAGGCCGGCCAGTTCCGCGAAGACTTGTACTACCGCCTGCACGTGATCGCCCTGAAACTGCCCGCGCTGCGCGAGCGCGGCAGCGACGTCAATGAAATCGCCAGTGCTTTCCTGGCCCGCCAGCGTGCGCGCATCGGCCGTGATGACCTGCACTTCTCTGCTGAAGCCGAACAGGCCATTCGTCACTACAGTTGGCCGGGCAACGTACGTGAGCTGGAAAACGCCGTGGAGCGCGCGGTCATCCTCAGCGAGAGCGCAGAAATTTCTGCCGACCTGCTGGGTATCGACATCGAGCTGAGCGACCTGGAAGAAGACGATATTCTCGACAACGCCCTGGCGGTGGCCAGCGCGGCCACTGCCAGCCACGAGCCGACCGAGGACTTGTCCCTGGAAGACTACTTCCAGCACTTCGTGCTCGAGCACCAGGACCACATGACCGAGACCGAACTGGCCCGCAAACTCGGCGTCAGCCGCAAGTGCCTATGGGAACGCCGCCAACGCCTGGGCATTCCGCGGCGCAAGAGCAACGCGACCAGCGATAACTGACCTGCCTGGGTGGGAGGTTCCTCCTGCCCCTTCTCTACCAGCCTCACCGGCCTGTTCGCGGGCTCGCCCGCTCCTACAAGCACAGCGCAACCTGGCAGCCACGGTGACCCTGTGGGAGCGGGCAAGCCCGCGAAACGGCCAGCCACCACCCCAGGTAACACATCCGCTGCCGTAAAAATCTGTTACCCACCCTCTGCGCCGTAACAGTCACCGAGGCGTACGGTAACGAAATCTCCACATTTCGGGCCTGCCACAAACCTGCAGAATCCACCAACCCCTTGATTTTACTGGCTTTTCAAAAGTTGGCACGGCACCTGCTATATCTTTGGTACAAGAACAATAACAAGCACTGCAACTCATAATAAGAACAAGACGAAACGGCTCACGCACAATAAAAACAAGACGGCGGAGGCGCAGCTAACTGATTCTTTTGGAGAGGATGCGTGTTTGGGGCTTGCCCCACGACCAGGCAGAGAACAACAAAAACTGCACTAAAAAGCAGCGCCTGAACTGGTTGGATCAACAGATCAACGTGACATCAGCGGCCAAAGCAATCCGTTTGCTCTTTACCCCCAGTTTGGGGGTCGTCCACAAGCTTCAGGGTTTGTGGGCAGGGCACTCAACAAAAACAAAAAGCCCGGCAAAAAAATAATAAGAGCACGCAACGACACTTCTTGGGGAGCTTAGGCTCCCCTTGTCGTTTCTACGATTCCCGCAGGCCTCCTGCTACCCGCCTACACCATTCCCTGAGTAAATGCTAGAATCCCCGCCCATCATGCGGCCATTCTCCTATTCTTGGCCGAACATTCCTTCAAACAGTGCATCCCATGCTGAAGAAGCTGTTCCAGTCGTTCCGCCCGCCCGTACCGGGCCAGCACCACAGGCGCACCACGCCTGAGGTGATCAACAAGAGCCAGCACTCGTTGCAGCGCCACCAGTTCAGCCGCCACGCGGTGAACATTGTCGAGCGCTTGCAGGCTGCCGGTTACCAGGCATACCTGGTCGGTGGCTGCGTCCGCGACCTGATGCTGGGCATTACGCCGAAAGACTTCGACGTTGCCACCAGTGCCACCCCTGAACAGGTCCGTGCCGAGTTCCGTAATGCGCGCATCATTGGCCGCCGCTTCAAGCTGGTCCATGTGCATTTCGGCCGTGAAATCATCGAAGTCGCTACCTTCCGTGCTCCGCATTCGGAAGATGACCAGAATGACAGCCACCGTTCGTCGCATAACGCCAGTGGTCGCATCCTGCGTGACAACGTATACGGCACCCTGGAAGAAGACGCGCAGCGCCGCGACTTCACCATCAACGCCCTGTACTACGACCCGGTCAGCGAGCGCATTCTCGATTACGCCAACGGCGTACACGATGTTCGCAACCGCCTGCTGCGGCTGATCGGCGACCCCACGCACCGCTACCAGGAAGACCCCGTGCGCATGCTGCGCGCAGTGCGCTTCGCGGCCAAGCTGGACTTCGGTATCGAGAAGCACACCTTCAAGCCGATCCGCGAACTGGCGCCACTGCTGCGCGAAATCCCGCCAGCGCGGTTGTTCGAAGAGTGCCTGAAGCTGTTCCTGTCGGGCCAAGGTGCCATCGCCTTTGAAATGCTGGTCGACCTGGAGCTGTTCGAGCCGCTGTTCCCGGCCAGTGCGCACGCGCTGGAAGAGCGCCCGACCTATACCCACACGCTCATCAGCCAGGCACTGAACAACACCGACCTGCGGGTGAAGCAGGGCAAACCGGTTACGCCGGCGTTCCTGTTCGCCGCGCTGCTGTGGCCTGCCCTGCCAGCCCGCGTGCTGCATTTGCAAAGCCAGGGCGTACCACCGATTCCGGCCATGAATGGCGCAGCCCACGACCTGATCGCCGAGCAATGCGCCCGCATCGCCATCCCCAAGCGCTTCACCCTGCCAATCCGGGAAATCTGGGACATGCAGGAGCGCCTGCCACGCCGCAGCGGCAAGCGCGCCGACATGCTGCTGGACAACCCGCGCTTCCGTGCCGGTTACGACTTCCTGCTGCTGCGTGAAAGCGCAGGCGAAGAAACCGACGACCTGGGGCAATGGTGGACCGATTACCAGGACGCCAACGACAGCGAGCGCCGCGAGATGATCCGCGACCTGGGCAACCGTGACGAAGGCAGCACTGCCGGCCCGCGTAAACGCAAGCGCAGCGGCAGCAAACGCAAGCGCGCAGGCGACGAGGCGTTCGAGTGACGACGCGCGCCTACGTCGGCCTGGGCAGCAACCTGGCTGCACCGGCCGAGCAGTTGCGCAGCGCGTTGCAGGCGCTGGACCAGGTCGCGGCCACGCGGCTTGTAGCAGCCTCTGCCTTCTACACCAGCGATTCGCTGTTGCCCGGGCAGCCACGTTATACCAACGCCGTCGCGGCGCTGGACACCCAGCTGGCACCGCTGGCCTTGCTCGATGCCCTGCAAGCCATCGAGAACGACCAGGGCCGGGTGCGCGCGGAGCGCTGGGGCCCACGCACGCTGGACCTGGACATCCTGTTGTTCGGCGACCAGGTGCTCGACGAGCCCCGCTTGAAGGTGCCGCATTACCACATGCATGCCCGCCCCTTCGTGCTGTACCCGCTGGCCGAGCTGGTACCGGGCGACTTCCGCCTGGCCGATGGCCGCGCCCTGGCACAGCTGCTCGAGGACTGCCCATTCGTCGGCCTGGAGCGCTTGTAAACCGGGTGCTCCAGCCCGTTGCACCGGCCCGATAACGCCAGTAACACCCTGATCGTAACAATGCGGTAACAGGGTGATTGACTTCCCCCACCTCGCTCACGACTATAGGCGTCCCGTGTGGCAACTGACTGCCGCATACCCGTATTTAGGCCCGGACGGACCTGTGCCCGAACATCACGCGCGATGATGTGCCGCTCCGGAAGATGACTACACGCGTTGAATGCAGTCGTTTTTTACAGCGCCTGAACGAGGAATTTCCTACATGCCTGAAGTAACCCTGACCACCCTGCATGGCCTCAAGGCCAAGGGTGAAAAAATCACCATGCTGACCTGCTATGACGCGACCTTCGCCAAAGTCGCCAGCCAGGCCGGTGTTGAAGTGTTGCTGGTGGGCGACTCGCTGGGGATGGTCCTGCAGGGCCACGACAGTACCTTGCCGGTCACCACGGCCGACATGGCCTACCATACCGCCAGCGTCAAACGTGGCAATGACGGCGCGCTGATCCTGGTAGACCTGCCATTCATGGCCCACGCCACCCCGGAACAGGCGTTTGCCAACAGCGCCACGCTGATGCAGGCAGGCGCCCACATGATCAAGATCGAGGGTGCCGCCTGGCTGGCAGAAACCATCCGCCTGCTGGCTGAGCGTGGCGTACCGGTGTGCGCGCACCTGGGCCTGACCCCGCAGACCGTCAACGTACTGGGCGGCTATAAAGTGCAAGGCCGCCAGGAAGCCCAGGCCCGGCAGATGCGCGCTGATGCCATTGCCCTGGAACAGGCCGGTGCAGCCATGCTGCTGCTGGAGTGCGTACCCAGCGAACTGGCCGCGGAAATCACCAACGCGGTCGGTATTCCGGTGATTGGCATCGGCGCCGGCAGTGCCACCGATGGCCAGGTACTGGTGCTGCACGACATGCTTGGCCTGTCGTTGAGCGGCCGGGTGCCCAAGTTCGTGAAGAACTTCATGCAGGGCCAACCGGATATCCACAGCGCCCTCGCCGCTTACGTCGCGGCCGTCAAGCAAGTCAGTTTCCCAGGCAGCGAACACGGGTTCAGTGCATGAATACAGTCAAGACCGTCCGCGAACTGCGCGCAGCAGTAGCCCGTGCCCGCGGTGAGGGCAAGCGCATCGGTTTCGTGCCGACCATGGGCAACCTGCACAGCGGCCACGCGGCTCTGGTCACCAAGGCCGCGCAGCGTGCCGATTTCGTGGTCGCCAGCATCTTCGTCAACCCGCTGCAGTTCGGTGCCAACGAAGACCTGGACAACTACCCGCGCACCTTGGCAGCCGACCAGGAGCGCCTGTTGCAGGCTGGCTGCAACCTCCTGTTCGCACCCAGCGTGGCAGAGATGTACCCCGACGGCATGAGCGTGCAAACCCGGGTCAGTGTTCCCCAGCTTTCCGAAGGCTTGTGCGGCGCCAGCCGGCCAGGGCATTTCGAAGGTGTGGCCACCGTGGTCACCAAGCTGTTCAACATGGTCCAGCCAGACCTTGCGGTGTTCGGTGAAAAGGACTTCCAGCAACTGGCAGTGATCCGCGCCATGGTCCGCGACCTGAACATGCCGATCCAGATCATTGGCGAGCCTACCGTGCGGGCCGACGATGGCCTGGCGCTGTCGTCGCGTAATGGTTACCTCACGCCCGAGCAACGGGCCACCGCGCCTGCGCTGTACCGCACGCTGCAGCATATCGCTTCGGCCATTGGCCGCGGGCAGCGCGACTTTGCCGCGCTGGTTGCCGAAGGGCAGGCGCAGCTGGTTGCCGCGGGTTTGCGTCCAGATTACCTGGAAGTGCGCCATGCCGTGAGCCTGCGCCCGGCAGTGATCGATGATCGCGACCTTGTGGTGATTGCGGCGGCTTACCTGGGTACCACCCGGTTGATCGACAATCTGTACCTGCATGTGGAAGAAAAGACCGCATAAAGGCCTTGGGGCTGCTTTGCAGCCCCCTCAAAATCCCCGTCCCATAGCCATTCCCAGCGCGTGGCCTTTGCCTATAATGATGCAGCCTGAACCCGGCAATGACTGCCGTGTCAAAGGCCTCACCACGCATTAAGGGAACCCCGCGCAATGGCGTATTACCGTACACCCCACGATGTGACGGCGCTGCCCGCCTGGCAGGCGCTTCAGCAACACCGCGACGCCATGCAGAGCTTCAGCATGCGCGACGCCTTCGCCGCCGATGCCCAACGCTTCGACCAGTTTTCCCTTAGCGCTTGCGGCCTGTTTCTCGATTACTCGAAAAACCTGATCACCGAGCAAACCCGCGATCTATTGGTCAACCTGGCCAACGAAGTGGGCCTGCAGGACGCTATCAAGTCGATGTTCAGTGGCGAAATCATCAACGCCTCCGAAGGCCGCCCGGTCCTGCACACCGCATTGCGCCGGCCGGTTGGCGACAAACTCAGCGTCAACGGCGTGAACGTCATGCCGGAGGTGCACAAGGTACTCAACCAGATCACCGAACTGGTTGGCCGCATCCATGATGGCCTGTGGCGTGGCTACAGCGAAAAGCCGATCACCGACGTGGTCAACATTGGTATCGGCGGCTCGTTCCTCGGCCCGGAGCTGGTTTCCGAAGCCCTGCTGCCCTACGCGCAGCGCGGTGTACGCTGCCACTACCTGGCCAATATCGACGGCAGCGAGTTCCACGAACTGTCGGCCAAGCTGCGCGCCGAAACGACCCTGTTCATTGTTTCGTCGAAGTCGTTCAACACCCTCGAAACCCTGAAAAACGCCATGGCCGCACGTACCTGGTACCTGGCCCAGGGCGGTTCGGAGGCCGAGCTGTACCGCCACTTCATTGCGGTTTCCAGCAACAAGGCTGCCGCGGTGGCCTTCGGTATCCGCGAAGAGAACATCTTCCCGATGTGGGACTGGGTGGGGGGGCGCTACTCGCTGTGGTCGGCCATCGGCCTGCCGATCGCCCTGGCCATCGGCATGGCCAACTTCAAGGAGCTGTTGTCCGGCGCCTACACCATGGACCAGCATTTCCAGACCGCGCCGTTCGACAAGAACATGCCAGTACTGCTGGCCCTGCTGGGCGTGTGGTACGGCAACTTCTGGGGCGCCAGCAGCCATGCGATCCTGCCGTACGACCACTACCTGCGCAACATCACCAAGCACCTGCAGCAACTGGACATGGAGTCCAACGGCAAGAGTGTGCTGCAGGACGGCACCCCGGTTAAAACCGAAACCGGCCCGGTGATCTGGGGTGGCGTCGGCTGTAATGGCCAGCACGCCTACCATCAGTTGCTGCACCAAGGCACCCAGCTGATTCCGGCCGACTTCATCGTGCCGGTCGTGAGCTTCAACCCGGTTGCCGACCATCACCAGTGGCTGTACGCCAACTGCCTGTCGCAAAGCCAGGCCTTGATGCTGGGTAAAACCCGCGAAGAAGCCGAAGCCGAGCTGCGTGGCAAAGGCCTGAACGAAGCAGACATCGAAAAGCTGGCCCCGCACAAGGTGATCCCGGGCAACCGCCCGAGCAACACCCTGGTGGTAGAGCGCATCAGCCCACGCCGTTTGGGGGCGCTGGTGGCCATGTATGAACACAAGGTGTTCGTGCAAAGCGTGGTATGGGGCATCAACGCCTTCGACCAGTGGGGCGTGGAGTTGGGCAAGGAGCTGGGCAAGGGCGTGTACCAGCGCCTGGTCGGCAGCCTGGACGACAGCGCCGAAGATGGTTCGACCCAAGGCTTGATCAACTACTTCCGTGGCCGTCATCGCGGGTGATCTCAAGCCTGTAACGGCTTCTTCGCGGGCACGCCCGCTCCCACAGATACTGCGCCTCACTTGCGGGAGGCGCTATTCCTGTGGGAGCGGGCATGCCCGCGAAGAGGCCGGCACAGTTTGAACACCTCTCCCAGCTACACTGTCCTATCGAATAGCCGTTGCAGTCCATCGCCCCTTACAAGAGCAGGACCACCGCCATGTTCGATATCCGCAACTATCCCCAGGCTCTGGCCGTCACCCAGTCCGCCGCCCTCACCCCTGACGACTACCAGCGCCTGTACCGCCAGTCGGTAGAAGACCCCGACGCCTTCTGGGCCGAGCAAGCCAAGCGCCTGGACTGGATCAAGCCATGGTCAAGCGTGCAGCAGTGCGACCTGCGTTCCGGCGAGGCCCGCTGGTTCGACGGCGCACAGCTCAACGTCAGTTACAACTGCATCGACCGCCACCTGGCCCAGCGCGCTGAGCAGACGGCCTTGCTGTGGGAGGGCGACGACCCGAAAGATGCCAAAGCCATCAGCTACCGCGAACTGCACCGCGAAGTCTGCCGCCTGGCCAACGCCCTGAAGGCGCGCGGGGTGAAGAAAGGCGACCGCGTGTGCATCTACATGCCGATGATCCCCGAAGCAGCGTACGCCATGCTGGCCTGCACCCGCATCGGCGCGATCCATTCGGTGGTGTTCGGTGGTTTCTCGCCGGACGCCCTGCGTGATCGTCTTCTCGATGCCGACTGCCGTACGGTGATTACCGCCGATGAAGGCGTGCGCGGCGGTAAGCGTATCCCGTTGAAGCAGAACGTCGACAAAGCCCTGGCCAGTTGCCCCGCCGTCAGCAGCGTCTTCGTGGTCCGCCGTACCGCAGGCGAGGTGGACTGGGCAGAGGGCCGCGACCTCTGGTACCACGAGGCAACCGAACACGCCGGCGACGACTGCGCCCCCGAGCCCATGGCAGCCGAAGACCCGCTGTTCATCCTCTACACCTCCGGCAGCACCGGCAAACCCAAAGGCGTGCTGCACACCACCGCCGGCTACCTGTTGCAGGCGACCCTGACCTTCAAGGTGGTGTTCGATTACCGCGACGGCGAAGTGTTCTGGTGCACCGCGGATGTGGGCTGGGTGACCGGGCACAGCTACATCGTCTATGGCCCATTGGCCAACGGTGCCATCTCGCTGATGTTCGAAGGGGTACCGAACTACCCGGACACCTCGCGCTTCTGGCAGGTGGTGGACAAGCACCAGGTCAATATTTTCTACACCGCGCCGACCGCGCTGCGGGCACTGATGCGCGAGGGCTCGGGCCCACTGCAGGGCACCTCGCGCAAAAGCCTGCGCCTGCTGGGCAGTGTCGGCGAGCCGATCAACCCGGAAGCCTGGGAGTGGTACTTCGAAGAGGTCGGGCAAAAGCGCTGCCCCATTGTCGACACCTGGTGGCAGACCGAAACCGGCGGCATCATGTTGACCCCCCTGCCCGGCTCTACCACGTTCAAACCGGGCTGTGCCACCCAGCCCATGTTCGGCGTACAGCCCGCCCTGCTGGATGAAAAGGGCGAGGTGATCGACGGGCCGGGTGCCGGCCTGTTGGTGATCAAGGCCAGCTGGCCCGGGCAAATCCGCAGTGTCTATGGTGACCACCAACGCATGGTCGACACGTACTTCAAACCCATGCCCGGTTACTACTTCACCGGCGATGGCGCCCGCCGCGACGCCGACGGCGACTACTGGATCACCGGGCGCATTGACGACGTGATCAATGTGTCAGGGCACCGTATCGGCACGGCCGAAGTGGAAAGCGCACTGGTGTTGCATGACCGCGTCGCTGAGGCCGCCGTGGTCGGCTACCCGCATGACCTAAAGGGCCAGGGCGTGTACGCCTTCGTCACGGCCATGAATGGCGTTACACCGGACGAAGCGCTCAAGGCCGAGCTACTCGCCATGGTCAGCAAGGAAATCGGCAGTTTCGCCAAGCCCGAATTGATCCAGTGGGCCCCGGCACTGCCCAAGACCCGCTCCGGCAAGATCATGCGGCGTATACTGCGCAAGATCGCCTGCAATGAGCTGGACAACCTGGGCGATACTTCGACGCTGGCCGACCCCGCCGTGGTGCAGGACCTGATCGACAAACGCCTCAACCAATAACCGGCGGCCGCTGCTGATGGCCGCCCTGTATCGCAGGTCGCCATGGAAGCCCTACGCCGCCGTATTGAAACCCAGGTCATGAGCCTTACCGGGCTGGCCCTCGGCCAGCTCGACCTGGAGTCCCCCAAGGGTGACCCAGGGCTCTTCGGCCCGCACAGTGTCAGTTGGCAGGTGCATGGCGATTTTCCGAGCATGCTGGTGGGCGGCATCAGCGCACTGATGCTGCAGCTGTTGCATCCGCTGGCCCTGGCCGGCGTGTGGGACCACTCCAACTTCCGCGAGGACTTGCTCGGCCGCCTGCGGCGCACCAGCCAGTTCATCTCCGGCACAACCTTCGGCGCGACCGGTGATGCCGAGTGGCTGATCGACAAAGTGCGCACCATCCACCTGCAAGTGACCGGCACCGCACCGGATGGCCGGCCCTACGCGGCCAGCGACCCAGCCTTGCTGACCTGGGTGCATGTGGCAGAGGTCAGCAGCTTTCTGGCCGCCCACTTGCGCTACCGTAACCCGCACCTGCCGCGCAGCGAGCAAGATGCCTACTACAACGAAATCGCCTTGATCGCCGAGCGCCTCGGCGCCCGTGACGTACCACGCTCGTGCCAGCAGGTGGAGGCCTACCTGCAAGCCATGCGCCCGCAACTGCACTGTGATGCGCGCAGCCACGAGGTCATGCGGATTCTGCTCGACGCCCCTGCCCCCAGCCGCCTGGCTCAACCGGTGGGCAAACTGATGCTGCACGCCGGCATCGACCTGCTGCCTGGCTGGGGCCAGAGCCTGCTTGGCCTGCAGCACCGGCCCTGGCAGCAGCGCCTGATCCGCCTGGGCCTCAAACCCACGGCAGCGCTGCTGCGCTGGGCAATGCGCGACGGCTCCGCGCACCGCGCCAGGCGGCGCATGGGCATCGAGTGAGGGCAACAGGTCGCGCCTGCGGAACTGATTTAACGTGCCATACTCCAAGCACTCCTGCTCAGACCGACGAAGCGACACATGTACAAAGGATTGACTCGCGCCGCTGGCGCCAGCGTGGCCCTGGTAGCCCTCTACAGCCTGCTTGGGTTCCTGATTCTTCCCGGCGTGGCGCTGCGTATCGCCAATCAGCAATTGGCCAAGTACGCAACCGTGCCCGCGCACCTTGAACGCATCGAACTCAACCCCTTCAGCCTCGAGCTGACCCTGTGGGGCCTGCAGCTGGGCGAGCCTGGCAAGGAGCAGGTCGGGTTTGACCGGTTGTACGCCAACCTGTCGCTCGACAGCCTGTGGAGCAAGGCCCTGCACCTGGAAGCGGTCGAGCTCGACAAGCCCCGCCACCAGGTCCTGTTCGCCAAAGACGGCACACTCAACCTGACGACGTTGTTCAAGCTGCCGCCGAGCGAAGCCAAGCCCGACGAGCCACCCAGCGAACCCTTCCCGTTGCGTATCGGCAGCATCAAGCTCAAGCAAGGCTTGCTGCACTTCCAGGACATGCGCCCGAGCGAACCCATCGAGTTCCTCTACGACAACATGAACCTGGAGCTGAAGAACCTCAGCACCTTGCCTGACGACAACGCCGACATGACCCTGGTGGCCAACGGCCCCAACGGCGGGCGCATCGACTGGAACGGTACCCTCAGCCTGTCGCCGATCGCCTCGCAAGGCACGCTGAAAGTCACCGACGCCAAGATGAAGCTGTTCTGGCCCTACGTGCGCGATGCCGTGCCCCTGGTGCTGCAGGACGGGCTGGTCAGCCTTCAGACCCAGTACAAGCTCAACCTCGCCAAGCAGACCGAGCTGCTGCTGGACAACGCCACGCTGCGCGTGGCCCCGTTCGCCATCAACGCGCCAGACGGCCGCCCGTTGGCGCGCCTGGCCAACCTGGAGGTGAGCGAGACGACCGTCGACCTGGTCAAGCAACAGGTGAGTGTGGGCAAGCTGCGCAGCGACAAGCTGGAAACCTGGGCTGCACTGGAAAAGGACGGCCAGCTCGACTGGCAGAAGCTGTTCGCCAGCCAACCGGCCAAAGCCACGCCGAAAGAAAAGGCCGAACCGGCTGCCGCCGGCCCTGCGCCTGAGCCGCAATCGGCCAACGAACCGGCCAAGCCTTGGCAGGTATTGCTCAAGGACGTGCAACTGCGCAACTACCTGGTGCACCTGGCAGATCGCAGCCAGAAAGAACCGGTAGCGCTCGATGTCGGCCCGCTGAATGTCGACCTGCAAGGCTTCGACAGCCTCAACCAGTCCCCCTTCACCCTCAAGCTCGATACCGGCGTAGGCAAGCAAGGCAAGCTGCAGGCCGCCGGCCAGGTGAACCTGGCGCCCATCCAGGCCAAGCTCGACGTCAGCACCCGCGACATCGACCTGCGCGTGGCCCAGGCCTACGTCAGCCCGTTCATCCTGCTGGAACTGCGCAGCGGCATGCTCGACAGTGACCTCAAGGTCGACCTGAAGAACACCGCGCCACTGGCCTTCACGGTCACCGGCAAGGCCCAGGTCAGCCAACTGCATACGTTGGACACCATCAAGAGCCGGGACTTTGTGAAATGGCAACAGGTCAACGTAGACGGCTTGTCGTATGTGCACGGTGATGCCCTGTCGATCGACAAGGTGACCCTGCAGGAGCCCTACGCGCGCTTCATCATCAACGAAGACCGCACGACCAACGTCAATGACCTGTTGATCCCGCAACCGGCCGGCGCCAAGCCAAGCAGCCCGGCCACAACGGCCCCCGCCAGCAGCAGCAAGCCGCTGGGCATTCATATTGGCCAGGTCGACATCAAGAACGGCTCGGCCAACTTTGCCGACCTGTCCCTTACCCCCAACTTCGCCACCGCCGTGCAGCAACTCAACGGGCAGATCGGCACCATCGACAACCGCAAGCCGGTGCCTGCCAAGGTTGACGTGAAAGGCAAGGTCGACCGCTACGCCCCGGTTACCATCAAGGGCGCCCTCAACCCGTTCAACCCGCTGGCCAGCCTGGACATCGCCACCAGCTTCAAGCGCGTCGAGCTGACCACCTTGACGCCCTACTCCGGCAAATTCGCCGGTTACCGCATCCGCAAAGGCCGGCTCAACCTCGACTTGCACTACCTGATCACCAATGGCCAGCTCAAAGCCGAGAACAAGGTGGTGGTGGAGCAACTGCAGTTAGGTGAGAAAGTCGACAGCCCGGATGCGGTCGACCTGCCGATCCGCCTGGCGGTGGCGTTGTTGAAGGACACTCAAGGCAAGATCTCGATCGAGCTGCCGGTGTCGGGCGACCTCAACAACCCGCAGTTCAGCGTTATGCCGATCGTCTGGCAAACCCTGCGCAACCTGGTGCTGCGGGCAGCCCAGGCGCCCTTCAAGTTCATCGGTGGGCTGATCACTGGCGGCGGTTCGCAAGACCTGGGTAACGTCGCCTTCGCCCCCGGTTCCAGTACCCTCAGTGGCGATGCCCAGGCGGCGCTGGACAAGCTGGCTTCCGCGCTTAAAGAACGCCCGGAATTGCGCCTGGAAATCGAGGGCACCAGCGCCCAGGCCAGCGATGGCCCACTGATTGCCCAGCAACGCCTGGAACGTGAGTATCAGGCCACCTGGTACAAGATATTGCAGCGCCGCGGCGACAAGGTGCCTGCCAATGCCTCTATGCTGGTGGTCGACGACAGCGACAAACCCGCGATGCTCGAAGGCATCTACCGTGCGCGCCTGAAGCAACAACCGCCGGCCGAATGGGAGCAACTAAGCCGTGACGAACGCACGGCCAAGTTGCGCGATGCGGTGATCAAGTCGTGGGCGGAGAGTACTGCATTGTTGCGCACGCTGGGTCAGGAGCGGGCCAGCAGCATCAAGGATTACCTGGTCGACAAAGGCAAGCTGGAAGATGACCGGGTGTATTTCATCGACACCAGCCTGGGGCAGCCCGAGAAAGACGGCCGGGTGGTCACGCCGATGCATCTGGATGCCGAGTAGGCGCAAGCGGCACCAATGAAAAGCCCCGGCATAGGCCGGGGCTTTTCATTTTTGAAGGTGGCCAAATCCGTTTGGCCAACGGGACATCCCTTATTCGGCTTTCAGGCCGTCAGCCGAAACGGCCTGTACGCCTTTGATCTTCTTGGCAATGCTGACTGCCATTTCTTTCTGGGACTCAGTCACTTTCATGTCAGACGACAGCGAAACCACGCCTTTGTTGGTTTCTACCTTGATGTCGCTGCCCGGTACGCCTTTCTCGGTCATCAGGTCAGCTTTGACCTTGGTGGTGATCCAGGTATCGGAGGTAGCTTCCTTGGCTTTGGTCACCTCACCGGCCGCCAGCATCATCGGGGCCTGGGTGGTCTGTTGGGCAAAAGCCGCATTAGCCATGGTCAGGGTCAGAGCGGTAGCAGTAGCGGCAGCAATGGCGAACTTCTTCATGTGGGTCACTCCTGTTTTTCGAAAGGTCTGCGCCGTGTGTCCTGGCGTCAGGTATGAAGGTAGTTGCATGCGCTGTGCCAGGTTTTGATTTTCTATTAAAACCTTATAAATCAGTACTTTAGCGATTAAGCGAAACGGCAGTAATCATGCATTTTGCAATCTGCACCTGCAACCTGCATGCAAGATGCAAGTCCGCAAAAGGTTCCCGCCCCGGTCAAAAAAAAAGAGCCCCGAAGGGCTCTTCCATTGCTGCGTAGCGGTCGCTTAAACGCCCGAGGCCTTGGCCGCGGCTACGTCCTTGATCGACAGCTTGATACGGCCGCGGTTGTCCACGTCCAGCACCAGTACTTCAACTTCCTGGCCTTCCTTCAGGATGTCGGTGACTTTCTCGACGCGCGCATCGCTCAGCATGGAGATGTGCACCAGGCCGTCTTTGCCAGGCAGGATATTGACGAAGGCGCCGAAGTCGACGATACGCTCGACCTTGCCGACGTAGATCTTGCCGATCTCGGCCTCGGCGGTGATGCCCAGGATGCGCTGCTTGGCAGCATCTGCCGCTTCCTTGGTTTCGCCGAAGATCTTGATCGAGCCGTCGTCTTCGATGTCGATCGAAGCCTTGGTCTCTTCGCAGATGGCGCGAATGGTGGCACCGCCTTTACCGATCACGTCACGGATCTTGTCGGTGTCGATCTTCATCGAGATCATGGTAGGCGCGTTGGCCGACAGCTCGGTACGCGACTGGCCAATGACCTGGTTCATCTGGCCGAGGATGTTCAAGCGCGCTTCCAGGGCTTGGCCTAGGGCGATTTCCATGATCTCTTCGGTGATGCCGTTGATCTTGATGTCCATCTGCAGCGCGGTGACGCCTTTGGCGGTACCGGCTACCTTGAAGTCCATGTCGCCCAGGTGGTCTTCGTCACCGAGGATGTCGGTCAGGACCGCGAACTTGTCGCCTTCCTTCACCAGGCCCATGGCGATACCGGCCACTGGCGCCTTCATCGGCACACCGGCGTCCATCAGCGCCAGCGAAGCACCGCAGACCGAAGCCATGGAGCTGGAACCGTTGGATTCGGTGATTTCCGAGACCACGCGGATGGTGTACGGGAACACGTCGGCGGCAGGCAGCATGGCCTGGACCGAACGACGGGCCAGACGGCCGTGGCCGATTTCACGACGGCCAGCGCCGCCCATGCGGCCACACTCACCTACCGAGAACGGTGGGAAGTTGTAGTGCAGCATGAAGGGGTCTTTCTTCTCGCCTTCGAGGGTGTCCAGCAGCTGGGCGTCACGGGCAGTACCCAAGGTCGCAACCACCAGGGCCTGGGTTTCACCGCGAGTGAACAGCGCCGAACCGTGGGTTTTCGGCAGCACGCCCACTTCGATGTTCAGCGGGCGAACGGTCTTGGTGTCGCGGCCGTCGATACGTGGCTTGCCGTTGACGATGTTTTCGCGAACGGTGCGGTATTCGATTTCGCCGAAGATGTCTTTTACTTCAGCAGCCGAAGGCTGGCCTTCTTCACCGGAGAACTTGGCCACCGCCTGGTCACGCAGCTCGCCCAGGCGCGCATAGCGGTCGGCCTTGACGGTGATGGTGTAGCCTTGCGAAACCGCTTCGCCGAACTCGGCACGGATAGCGTTGAACAGCTCGGTGTTGGCCACCGCAGGTTTCCAGTCCCAGGTTGGCTTGCCCGCTTCGGCAGCCAGCTCTTTCACCGCCTGGATCACGGCCTGGAACTCGTCATGGGCGAACAGTACCGCGCCCAGCATCTGGTCTTCGGTCAGCTCTTGGGCTTCCGATTCAACCATCAGAACGGCGTCGGAGGTACCGGCAACGACCATGTCCAGGCTGGAGGCAGCCAGTTGCTCGTAAGTCGGGTTCAGCAGGTAGCCGGTGCTTTCGTGGAAGGCCACGCGCGCGGCGCCGATCGGGCCTTCGAACGGAATACCGGAAATGGCCAGGGCAGCCGAGGTACCGATCATCGCAGCGATGTCCGGGTCAGTCTTCTTGCTGGTGGAAACCACGGTGCAGACGACCTGCACTTCGTTCATGAAGCCTTCCGGGAACAGCGGGCGGATCGGACGGTCGATCAGGCGCGAGGTCAGCGTCTCTTTCTCGGAAGGACGGCCTTCACGCTTGAAGAAGCCACCTGGGATCTTGCCGGCGGCGTAGGTCTTTTCCTGGTAGTGAACCGACAGCGGGAAGAAGCCCTTGCCTGGATCAGCCTGTTTGGCGCCTACCACAGTCACCAGCACGGTGACGTCGTTATCGACGGTAACCAGCACGGCGCCGGTTGCCTGACGGGCAATACGGCCCGTTTCGAGAGTGACGGTCGATTGACCGAACTGGAAAGTCTTGATTACCGGGTTCACGGTTTCCTACCTTTTTCAGTGGCTCTTGGGGGAACTGGTTTCTTGCGAATTCTTGGGCAGAACGGGGAATCGGCCCCATTGACCGTCCAGATACAACACGAGGCTGGGAGCCTGGCCGCTGCGCGGTAAACCGCTCAGCTCAACCAGGCTGCCAACCTCGGAGATACGCGTGGCGTGCCCGACGACCCTGCTGCGAAACAGCAAAGCCGAAGCCTGCGACACGCCATGCACACCACTGACCAGGCCGCTATTAGCGACGCAGGCCCAGGCGACCGATCAGGGCGCTGTAACGAGTGGTGTCTTTGCCCTTCAGGTAGTCCAGCAGCTTACGACGCTGGTTAACCATACGGATCAGACCACGACGGGAGTGGTGGTCTTTATCGTTGGCCTTGAAGTGGCCTTGCAGCTTGTTGATGTTGTGGGTCAGCAGAGCAACCTGCACTTCCGGGCTACCGGTATCGCCGGCGGCTTGCTGATATTCGGCAACGATCTTAGCTTTTTCTTCAACGCTGAGGGCCATTTGGCTTCTCCTGATAACGGATCCCGCACGCGGGGTCCAATAGGCCAGGGACAAATCCCTGTATTAATAAAAAAGGTGTGACCGTGCCTACTGACAGCCACCCTTGCAGCCGTGGGGTTCGGCAATTGCCTGGCCCCGCGGTTTCGGTCATTCCGACCGAATAAGCCGACGTGGCGCAATGCGCCCGTCTTCGCTCACTTCACCGATACCGATGAAGCGCGCATTATGATCCTGTACCCGGACCATGCCAAATTGTGGCGCGTCCGGCGCGCGTACCGCCTGCCCATGCAGCCAGTAGAACGCACTGTGTTCGGACAGGCTGACCATTGGCCAGTCCTGCAGGCCGCTGTCCGAGGGCATCAGGAAGCGGTCCAGCGCTTCGTTGCCGCCTTCGGCATGAGCCTGTTCGAGCGCTTCGAGGGTCACCGTCTGTGCCAGCGCGAAGGGCCCGGCCTGGGTCCTGCGCAGCTCGGCAACATAGGCGCCGCAGCCCAAAGCCTCACCGATATCCTCCACCAGGGTGCGGATATAGGTGCCTTTGCTGCAACCTACGCTCAACCGTGCACGGGTGCCTTCGCACTCGAGCAACTCCAAGCGGCCAATAGTAACAGAACGCGCCTCGCGCTCCACTACCTCTCCTGCACGTGCCAGCTTGTACAGCGGCTGGCCATCACGCTTGAGTGCCGAGTACATCGGCGGTATCTGGCTGATAGGGCCGCGAAAACGCGGCAGCACTGCCTCGATATCGGCGCGACCAACGGTCACCTCGCGGGTCTGCAGAACCTCACCTTCGGCATCGCCGGTGTTGGTAGTCTGCCCCAGCTGCATGACCGTTTCGTAGCCCTTGTCGGAATCGAGCAAGTACTGCGAAAACTTGGTCGCCTCGCCAAAGCACAACGGCAGCACGCCGGTTGCCAGCGGGTCGAGGCTACCGGTGTGGCCGGCCTTTTCCGCATTCAGCAGCCAGCGTACTTTCTGCAGGGCGGCATTGGAGGTGAAGCCCAGCGGCTTGTCCAGCAGGATGATGCCGCTGACGTTGCGGCGGATACGTTTGACCTGGGCCACCGCTTACTCCTTGGTGTCCGGCTCGTCGGCTTCCTTGTGCATGCGGTCTTCGGCCACTGCACGCTCGATCAGCGCCGACAGGTGCACACCGCGGCTGACACTTTCATCGAAGTGGAAGTGCAGTTGCGGCACGCTGCGCAGTTGCATCGAACGCCCCAGGTGCAGGCGCAGGAAGCTGGCAGCGCTGTTGAGTGCCTTGAGCGACTGCTGCACCGCGTCCGGGGTTTCTTCGCCCATGACGGTGATGAACACCTTGGCATGGCCCAGGTCGCGGCTGACGTCCACGGCGGTGATGGTCACCAGGCCGACACGCGGGTCTTTGACTTCGCGACGGATCAGCTCGGCCAGCTCGCGCTGCATCTGATCGCCAATACGTTGGGTACGGCTATATTCTTTGGCCATTCTTGCTACCTGTAACTTAAAGCGGCAAACGCCCGGGCAGACCTGAGCCTGACCGGGCGCTACCTGAAGAGGTACCGCAAGCCGCCCTGCAAAGGGCGCTTGCGGCTCGCTCGCCCTTAAAGGGTACGAGCCACCTGGACTTTCTCGAAGACTTCGATCTTGTCGCCGACCTTGACGTCGTTGTAGCTCTTGACGCCAATACCGCACTCCATGCCCGAACGCACTTCGGAGGCGTCGTCCTTGAAGCGACGCAGCGATTCCAGCTCGCCTTCGAAGATCACAACGTCGTCGCGCAGTACGCGGATCGGACGGTTGCGGTACACGGTACCCTCGATGACCATACAGCCAGCGATGGCGCCGAATTTCGGCGAACGGAACACGTCACGCACTTCGGCAACACCCAGGATGTTCTCGCGAACATCGCTGCCGAGCATGCCGGTCAGGGCCTTCTTGACGTCTTCGATGATGTCGTAGATCACGTTGTAGTAACGCATATCCAGACCTTCCTGCTCGACGATCTTGCGCGCACCGGCATCGGCACGCACGTTGAAGCCGAACAGTACAGCGTTCGAAGCCAGCGCCAGGTTGGCATCGCTCTCGGTGATACCACCGACGCCACCACCAATCACGCGCACTTGCACTTCGTCGTTGCCCAGGCCGCCAAGCGAACCCTGCAGCGCCTCGAGAGAACCACGTACATCGGTCTTGAGCACGATGTTGAGGGTTTTCTTCTCTTCCTGACCCATGGTCTCGAAGATGTTTTCCAGCTTGCCGGCGTGAGCGCGGGCCAGCTTGACCTCGCGGTACTTGCCTTGACGGAACATGGCAACTTCGCGGGCTTTCTTCTCGTCGGCAACCACGGACAGCTCGTCACCGGCTTCCGGGGTACCGTCCAGGCCAAGGATCTCGACCGGGATCGACGGGCCGGCTTCTTTCACAGGCTTGCCGTTCTCGTCGAGCATGGCACGCACGCGGCCATAGTTGGAACCGCACAGCACCATGTCGCCCTGACGCAGCGTACCGTCCTGAACCAGGATGGTCGCGACCGGGCCGCGGCCCTTGTCCAGGCGCGATTCGACGACCACGCCACGACCAGGTGCAGTCGGCGTAGCGGTCAGTTCGAGGATCTCGGCCTGCAGCAGCACGGCTTCGAGCAGCTCGTCGACACCGGTACCCATCTTCGCCGATACCTTGACGAATGGCGTGTCACCACCCCAGTCCTCGGAGGTAACGCCTTCGACGGCCAGTTCGTTACGGATACGATCGAGGTCAGCACCCGGTTTGTCGATCTTGTTCACTGCAACCACCAGCGGAACGCCAGCTGCCTTGGCATGCTGAACCGCTTCGCGGGTTTGCGGCATTACGCCGTCGTCCGCCGCCACCACCAGGATGACGATGTCGGTCGCCTTGGCACCACGGGCACGCATCTGGGTGAACGCAGCGTGGCCCGGGGTATCGAGGAAGGTGACCATGCCGCGGTCGGTTTCCACGTGGTAGGCACCGATGTGCTGGGTAATGCCACCGGCTTCGCCAGCAGCAACCTTGGCACGACGGATGTAGTCGAGCAGCGAGGTCTTGCCATGGTCAACGTGACCCATGACGGTAACCACCGGCGCGCGGGACTCGGCCTGGCCTTCGAACTTCAGCGATTCGGCCAGGGAATCTTCCAGCGCGGTGTCGCTGATCAGCGTGACCTTGTGGCCCAGCTCTTCAGCGATCAGCTGAGCAGTTTCCTGGTCGAGCACCTGGTTGATGGTGACCGGGGTACCCATCTTGAACATGAACTTGACCACTTCAGCGGCCTTGACCGACATCTGCTGGGCCAGTTCGGAGACGGTGATGGTCTCGCCGATGGTCACGTCACGGATGACTGGACCGGTCGGGTTCTGGAAGCCGTGCTGGTTACGCTTCTTCAGCTTGCTCTTGCCACCACGACCACGACGGGCGCCGTCGCTCTCTTCATCGGTGGTACGCGGAGCGGCACGTGGCGTTGGAGCCTTTTCCTTCTCCTTGACCTTGACCTTGATCGACACGCGAGGGGCTTCGCCACGACGACGGTCGTCATCACGGGTACGGCTCTCGTTGCGACGGGTCTCGTCCTTCTTGCGCTCGGCAGCACGGGCTGCAGCGTCTTCGGAGGCTGGCGCGTCGGCGACGACCGGGGCCGGGGCAGCGGCAGGAGCCGGCTCTGGCTTGGCCGCAGGCGCCGGGGCTGCTGCTGCGGTATCGGCAGCCTGACGGCGAGCCTGTTCCTCGTTGCGCTGGCGAACTTCGGCCTCGACCTTGTCGCGCGCGGCGTTTTCGGCCGCACGGCGCTCTTCCAGCTCACGCTTCTGCTCAGCCTGGATTTCTTCCGGGCTGCGCTGCACGAAAACTTTCTTCTTGCGTACTTCTACGCTGATGCTCTTGCTACCGGCGACACGCAGGGTGCTGGTGGTTTTGCGCTGCAAGGTAATCTTGCGCGGCTCTTCCGCCTTGCTCTTGTGGCTGCTTTTCAAATGAGTCAGCAGGGTCTGCTTCTCATTGTCGGTCACTACCTGACCGGCGTCGGTGTGCGGCAGACCTGCCTCACGCATCTGCTGCAGCAGGCGCTCTACCGGTGCCTCGACCTCTTGGGCCAGTTCTTTCACCGTGACTTGCGTCATGCACTTCTCTCCTCAGGCCGCGCCTAATTACTCGAACCAGTGGGCTCGGGCGGCCATGATCAACTTGCCGGCACGCTCTTCGTCGATGCCGTCGATGTCGAGCAGATCGTCGATCGACTGCTCGGCCAGGTCTTCGCGGTTAACCACGCCGCGCACCGCCAGTTCAGCCGCCAGGTCCTTGTCCATGCCCTCGAGGGAGAGCAGGTCTTCGGCCGGGTGGGCGTCTGCCAGTTTTTCTTCGGTAGCGATGGCCTTGGTCAACAAACGGTCCTTGGCTCGAGCGCGGAGCTCATTGACGATATCTTCGTCAAAGCCATCGATGTTGAGCATTTCTTCCAACGGTACGTAGGCAATTTCTTCGAGGCTGGTGAAGCCTTCGTCGACCAGCACTTGGGCCAGCTCCTCGTCGACTTCCAGTTCATCGATGAAATTGCGCAGGATGTCACCGGTTTCGGCCTGTTGCTTGGCCTGGATGTCCTTCTCGGTCATCACGTTCAAGGTCCAGCCGGTCAACTGACTGGCAAGACGAACGTTCTGACCGCCACGGCCAATGGCCTGGGCCAGGTTGTCCTCGGCGACGGCGATGTCCATGGCATGGGCATCTTCATCAACGATGATCGCCGCGACTTCAGCCGGCGACATGGCGTTGATGACGAACTGCGCCGGGTTATCGTCCCACAGGACGATATCCACACGCTCACCACCCAGCTCCCCGGATACAGCTTGGACGCGCGAACCACGCATGCCGATACAGGCACCTTGCGGGTCGATACGCTTGTCCTTGGAGCGGACGGCGATCTTGGCTCGCGAACCCGGGTCACGGGAAGCAGCCATGACTTCGATCAGGCCCTCGGCAATTTCCGGCACTTCAATGCGGAAAAGCTCGATCAGCATCTGCGGCGCGGTGCGCGACAGGATCAGCTGAGGGCCACGGTTTTCAGTGCGAATTTCCTTCAGCAGCGCACGCAGGCGCACGCCAACACGGAAGGTTTCGCGGGGGATGATGTCTTCGCGGGCCAACAGGGCCTCGGCGTTGTTGCCCAGGTCAACGATAACGTTGTCGCGGGTAACCTTTTTTACGGTACCGGAGATGATTTCGCCAACGCGTTCGCGGTAGGCATCGACCACCTGGGCACGCTCGGCCTCGCGGACCTTCTGCACGATGACCTGCTTGGCGGTCTGGGCGGCGATGCGACCAAATTCGATGGACTCGATCTTCTCTTCGATCACGTCACCTACCTTGGCTTCAGGGTGGGTGTCCTTGATCTTGTCCAGCCAGGTCTCGATCGCCGGGTCGTCCAAATCGGCTTCATCGACCACGGTCCAGCGACGGAAGGTCTCGTAGCTACCGGTGTGGCGGTTGATTTCCACACGCAGATCGACTTCGTCTTCAAAACGTTTTTTGGTTGCAGTGGCCAGGGCCACCTCCAGCGCTTCGAAAATGACGCCGGGCGGTACACCTTTTTCGTTGGATACCGATTCAACAACCAGCAGTACTTCTTTGCTCATCGTACGCCTCGCCTTGCGCAAGCCATTGGGCCCGGATAGTCCGCCGGGCCCGGCACGTCTCAGTCAAAACTGGGAATAATATTGGCCTTGTCGATCGAATCGATCGGCAGAAGGAATTCCTGGTTGTCCACCTGGACCACCACGTCCTGCTCCTCCACACCGCGGAGAAGGCCCTGGAAGTTACGACGACCCTCGAAGGGTGAGCGCAGCTTGATCTTCACTTGTTCGCCGGCATGCGAGGCAAACTGTTCCAGAGTGAACAGTGGGCGATCCATGCCTGGAGAAGACACCTCGAGGGTGTATTCACTGCTGATTGGATCTTCCACATCGAGGATTGCGCTGGCCTGACGGCTGACTGCTTCGCAATCGTCCACCAGAATACCGCCTTCCTTGTCGATGTAGATGCGCAATACCGAATGCTTACCCTGGGAAACGAACTCGATCCCCCAGCATTGATAGCCCAGACCCTCGACAACCGGGGCCAACAAGGCCTGCAACTGTTCTAGCTTGCTCGACACCTGAACCCCCTCGTGCATGCTGTGCAAATAAAAAATGGGCAAAGCGCCCATCCCTGAAAGCGCCGTTGGACAACGACGCCGAAACTGTTCGGTTAGCAAAAAGCCCCTGAAAAGGGGCTCCGCTGAAGCTGGTTGCGGGGGCTGGATTTGAACCAACGACCTTCGGGTTATGAGCCCGACGAGCTACCAAGCTGCTCCACCCCGCGACAAAGCTGGGGCGAAAGTATAAGACCGAACCCTGCTGAGGGTCAAATCCAAACCTTCACCTGCAAGAAAGCCCGCTAAAGCGGGCTCTCAAGCTTCAATTGGTACCGAGAAGGGGACTCGAACCCCTACACCCTATGGGCACAACCACCTCAAGGTTGCGTGTCTACCAATTCCACCACCTCGGCAATACTACTTGAAACCCGTTACTTCTGCTCTTCTGCCGGAGGAGGTACATCACCCGTGTTAGGAGTGGCTTCGCTCTTCTGCTGCTGTTGGAGCACCGGTACATCATCATTGACTGCCGGTTTTTGCGGCTCTTTCACTTCTAGCACTGCTGGATCTGGAAGACCTGCTTGGCTAAGCTGGTGAGCTTGTTGCTTCGCGAAGTATCCTAACCCAAGTGCTGTCAAAAAGAAAGTGGCAGCGAGTATAGCAGTTAATTTACTTAGGAACGTTGCAGAGCCTTGGCTCCCGAACACGGTATTAGAAGCACCCGCGCCGAAAGATGCACCTGCTTCAGCACCTTTACCCTGTTGCAACAGTACCAGCACTACTAGCGAAAGCGCTGCCAACAGATGAAAAACAACGATGACTGTTTCCAGCATTTGTTCAGTTTCCTGCGGCGCGACAAATTGCACCGAATTCGTCTGCGTTCAGGGACGCTCCACCAATGAGCCCCCCATCGATATCCGGCATGCCGAACAGTTCGGCCGCATTGGCCGCCTTCACGCTGCCGCCGTAGAGCAACTGCACCTTCGCAGCCACTTCAGCATCTTCTGCCGCCAGCTGGCCGCGGATGGCGGCGTGCACATCCTGGGCCTGCTGTGGCGTGGCCGTAAGGCCAGTGCCGATGGCCCATACAGGCTCATAGGCAATTACTGCATTGGCAAAAGCCTTAACACCGAATGCTTCGATGATACTGCTTAGTTGACGCCCGACAACTTCGAGCGTTTTGCCTGCCTCGCGCTCTTCCAGGGTTTCCCCTATGCAAAGCACGGGCTTCAAACCTTTGGCCTGGGCCGCTGCAAACTTGCGATTCAGCACTTCGTCGGTTTCGCCAATGATCTGGCGACGCTCGGAATGGCCAATCAACACCAACTTGCAACCTGCTTCAACCAGCTGCTCGGGAGCAACTTCCCCGGTCAGCGCACCCTGTTCGGGTTGTACAGCAGAATTCTGTGCACCGACAGTAATTTCTTTACCTGCCAGGCCATCGATCACTTGATTGATGAACAAGGCCGGTGGAAATACTGCGACTTCCACTCCGCTCGGCAAGGCGAGATTGCTCAAGCCTTCGGTCAGCTCAGCGACGCTAGCGCGGGTACCGTGCATCTTCCAGTTACCAGCTACCATAGGGCGACGCATGCTTTACCTCGTCGGTCAAAGTGGGCGCAGATCTTACCCAACCAGATCTGCGCTGGCAAGCGCCTTCAGACACAAACTTCGCCAACCAGTTTGGCCAGGGCTTCGGCATGGCAACGCACCTGCGCTTCGTCCTCGCCTTCGACCATTACCCGCACCAGCGGCTCGGTGCCGGACTTGCGCAACAATACTCGCCCGCGCCCCGCCAGCGCCTCGGTGACCTTGGCGCTGGCTTCCTGCACGGCCGGGTGCTGCAGCGGGTCGACCTTGCTGCCGCCAAAGCGCACATTGATCAGCACCTGCGGGCATTTGCGCAGGGCCTGACGGGCCTGGGCCAGGCCCTCGCCGCGGCGCTTGAGCGCCATCAGCACCTGCAACGCGGCAATGATCGCGTCACCGGTAGTGGTGTAGTTGCAGCACACCACGTGGCCCGAGTTTTCGCCGCCCACCAGCCACTCACGCTCCAGCAGCTCGGCCATCACATAACGGTCACCGACCTTGGCCCGCACGAAGGGGATATCCAGGTCCTTGAGCGCCAGCTCCAGGCCCAGGTTGCTCATCAGCGTACCCACTACCCCGCCCTGGAGCTTGCCACGCTCCTGCAGGTCGCGGGCAATGATGAACAGCAACTCGTCGCCATCGACGATCGCCCCGGTGTGGTCGACCATCAGTACGCGGTCGCCGTCACCGTCGAAGGCGATACCAAGATCGGCATGCCCGACCAGCACCGCAGCCTGCAGCGATTCGATATGGGTCGAGCCGCAGTTTTCGTTGATGTTCAACCCGTCGGGCTGGGCATGCAGCACAGTGACATCGGCACCCAGCTCACGGAACACGCTTGGCGCAACCTTGTAGGTGGCACCATGGGCGCAATCGACCACCAGCTTGAGGCCTTCAAAACTGGTGCTGCTCGGTACGCTGCTCTTGCAGAACTCGATATAGCGGCCAGCAGCATCGTTGATACGCGACACCTTGCCCAGCTTGCTCGACTCGACCACGGTCATCGGCTGATCGAGCAGTTCCTCGATCATCAGTTCGACGTCGTCCGGCAGCTTGGTGCCCTGGCCCGAGAAGAACTTGATGCCGTTGTCGTCATGCGGGTTGTGCGAGGCGCTGATGACAATACCGGCTTCGGCGTGGAAGGTACGCGTGAGGTAGGCGATGGCCGGTGTTGGCATCGGCCCCAGCAGCATCACATCAGCCCCTGCCGCCGACAGGCCGGCTTCGAGGGCAGACTCGAACATGTAGCCGGAGATACGCGTGTCCTTGCCCACCAGCACCCGGCAGTGGCCGAGCTTGCGGAAGGCCATGCCGGCCGCCCAACCCAGCTTCAGCATGAAGTCCGGGGTGATCGGGTATTCGCCGACGCGGCCACGAATGCCGTCGGTACCAAAGTATTTTCTGCTCATAGGGACTCCAATGTTCTTATTCGGCGCCTTGTACCGCAGCGATCATGCGCACCACATCGACCGTTTCGGCCACGTCGTGGACACGCAGGATGCTCGCGCCCTTGGTCATGGCCAGGGCCGCCAGTGCCAGGCTGCCGTACAGGCGCTCGTCGACCGGACGTTCCAGCGTCAGGCCGATCATGCTCTTTCGCGAGACCCCCACCAGGAGTGGGCGCCCAAGACGATGGAGCGTTTCCATGTGCTTGAACAGGCTCAGGTTGTGCGCCAGCGTTTTGGCGAAACCGAAGCCCGGGTCAAGAATGATGCGGTGTTCATCAATACCGGCCGATGCGCAGGCCGCCATGCGCTGCTGCAGATACCGGGCAACATCGGCAGTCACGTTGTCGTAGTGCGGGTCGTCCTGCATGTTGCCCGGCTCGCCACGCATGTGCATCAGGCACACCGGCAGGCCGGTGGCGGCAGCGGCATCCAGGGCGCCGTCGCGCTCCAGGCCACGCACGTCGTTGATCAACCCGGCGCCCAGGCGCGCAGACTCACGCATGACGGCCGGGGTTGAGGTATCGACGGAGATGACCACATCCAGGCGACTGTTGATCGCCTCGACCATGGGCGCCACACGCTCGAGCTCCTCGGTGACCGAAACGGCGCGAGCCCCAGGCCGGGTGGACTCACCACCGATGTCGATCAACGTGGCGCCGGCGGCAACCATCGCTTCGGCATGGCGCAAGGCCTCGTCGCGCTGGTTGAAGCGCCCGCCATCGGAAAAGGAATCGGGGGTGATATTGAGGATACCCATGACATGGGTACGTGACAAATCAAGAACCCGGTTGCCGCAAGGCAACCGGGTCGGGTACTGCACTGAGCTCATAGATGCCCTTAGTGTTGAGCTGCCGGGCCGCCAATCGGCGATTCCGGACGATCGTTCTGGGCAGCAGGCGTGCCCGAATCCGTATCATCGTCCCAGTCACGCGGCTCGCGTGGCGTACGCCCAGCCATGATGTCGTCGATCTGATCGGCATCAATGGTCTCATACTTCATCAGTGCTTCGGTCATTGCTTCGAGCTTGTCGCGGTTTTCAACCAGCAACTGCTTGGCCGTCGCGTAGCACTGGTCAATGATGCTGCGCACCTCGGAGTCGATCAGCTTGGCGGTTTCGCCGGAAACGCTGGCGTGCTGGCTGGCAGCGCTGCGCCCCAGGAACACCTCGCCTTCTTCTTCGGCATACATCAACGGACCGAGTTTTTCGGACAGGCCCCACTTGGTCACCATGTTCCGTGCGATCTGGCTGGCACGCATGATGTCGTTGGAAGCGCCCGTGGTAACCCCGTCGAAGCCCAAGGTCATCTCTTCGGCAATACGACCGCCGTACAGCGAGCAGATCTGGCTGATCAAGGCACGCTTGGACAGGCTGTAACGGTCCTCTTCCGGCAGGAACATGGTCACACCCAGGGCACGGCCACGCGGGATGATCGAAACCTTGTAGACTGGATCGTGCTCAGGCACCAGCCGGCCGACGATGGCGTGGCCCGCCTCGTGATAGGCAGTGTTACGTTTTTCTTTCTCGGACATGACCATGGTCTTGCGCTCGGCGCCCATCATGATCTTGTCCTTGGCCAGCTCGAACTCCTTCATTTCCACCAGGCGCTTGTTGGAGCGGGCGGCAAACAGCGAAGCTTCGTTGACCAGGTTGGCAAGGTCAGCACCGGAGAAGCCCGGCGTACCCCGCGCGATGACGGCCGGGTTGACGTTCTCGCTGACCGGCACCTTGCGCATGTGCACCTTCAGGATCTGCTCGCGGCCGCGGATGTCCGGCAGGCCGACCACCACCTGGCGGTCGAAACGGCCGGGGCGCAGCAGCGCCGGGTCGAGTACGTCCGGGCGGTTGGTGGCGGCGATGACGATGATGCCATCGTTCATCTCGAAGCCGTCCATTTCCACCAGCAGCTGGTTCAGGGTTTGCTCACGCTCGTCGTGACCACCGCCCATGCCGGCACCACGGTGGCGGCCCACGGCGTCGATCTCGTCGATGAAGATGATGCACGGGGCATGCTTCTTGGCCTGTTCGAACATGTCGCGCACACGGCTGGCACCGACACCGACGAACATTTCAACGAAGTCCGAACCGGAAATGGTGAAGAACGGGACTTTTGCCTCACCGGCAATGGCCTTGGCCAGCAGGGTTTTACCGGTACCGGGCGGGCCCACCATCAGCACGCCACGCGGGATACGGCCGCCCAGGCGCTGGAACTTGCCCGGGTCACGCAGGAACTCCACCAGCTCGCCAACTTCTTCCTTGGCCTCGTCGCAACCGGCAACGTCGGCCAGGGTCGTCTTGACCTGGTCTTCGGACAGCAGGCGCGCCTTGCTCTTGCCAAAGCTCATCGGCCCGCCTTTACCGCCGGCACCGCCCTGCATCTGGCGCATGAAGAACATGAACACGGCGATGATCACCAGGATCGGGAAGCTTGCGACCAACAGCTGCGTCCAGATGCTCTGCTGCTCAGGCTGCTTGCCTTCGACCACTACGTGGTTGTCGACGAGGTCGCCGATCAGGCCGTTATCGGTGATGGCCGGGCGCACAGTCTTGAAGCTGTCGCCATCGGAGCGCTTGCCGGTAATGATGTAGCCGTCGACCGTCACACGCTCGACCTTGCCATCCTTGACCTGCTGGATGAAGTCGGAGTAGTTGAGGGTCTGCGGCTCGTTAGGGCTGGAGAAGTTGTTCATCACTGTCACCAGGACAGCTGCGATGATCAACCACAGGATCAGATTCTTTGCCATGTCGTTCAATTCGCTACCCTCTGAGGCCGGCGCACGACGCAGCCGTGCCTCGCATGATATTCATCGCCCTAACTTACTACATTACCTACGCAGCCGCAGGCACCGTCTGTAACCCTTTGTGAAAGCTAGACTACACGAAGTTCGGACGATCCTGACGCCGCGGCCGATTGGAAATAACTATCGGCCGCCGCGCTTCACGCCTTTCAAGCGCCTTTGAAACCTTTGCCCAACAGGTACTGTTCACGCGAGCGGTCCCGCGATGAAGAAGGCTTGCGCATCTGCACCTTGTCGAACTTGGTGCGCACGTCCTTCAGGTACATGTCGAAGCCTTCGCCCTGGAAAATCTTGATCAGGAAATCCCCGCCGGGCTTGAGCACGCGGGTTGCCAGGTCCAGGGCCAGCTCGCAGAGGAACATGGCACGTGGCATGTCCACTTCGGGCGTACCACTCATATTGGGGGCCATGTCGGAAATCACAAGGTCCACGTGCGAATCACCGACCGCGTCGAGGATTTGCTGGAGCACGGCGTCTTCGGTGAAATCGCCCTGGATAAAGGTAACGTCGGGGATCGAGTCCATTTCCAGGATATCCGAAGCGATCAGCCGGCCCTGGCCGCCAATCAGACGACTGGTCACCTGCGACCACCCGCCCGGGGCCGCACCCAGGTCGATTACGCTCATGCCGGGGCGGATCAGGCGGTCCTTTTCCTGGATCTCCAGCAGTTTGTAGCTCGCACGCGAGCGGTAGCCGTCCTTCTGTGCCTGTTTCACAAAAGGATCGTTGAAATGCTCTCGCAGCCAGTTTGCGCTGCTTTTGGAACGTTGTACCACGGGGCACCTCGATGATATGCGTCGTGATTGACTGGGCGGAGCCGGTGGCCCTCGGGTAAAATGCCGGTCAATTTTACAGAATCAGACGGAAAGGGTCAGATTATGCCGCTCAATAACGAGCAGAAGAAGCAATACAAGTCCATTGGTCATGACCTGAAGCCGGTCCTGATCGTTGCTGGCAATGGTTTGAATGAAGGCGTGGTCGCCGAGCTGGAACGCGCACTGGCCGATCATGAACTGATCAAGGTCGAGATTCGCTCGGAAGACCGCGAAGAACGCGCCGAGACCATCGCCGAGCTGTGCAAGGCCGGCCGCGCCGAACTGGTGCAGACCATCGGCAAGAAAGCCCTGATCTACCGCAAGAACCCACAACCGAACAAGCAGCTGTCCAACATTCACCGTTATAAGTAACGGCATGGGGCTGCTTTGCAGCCCTTCGCAGGCAAGCCAGCTCCCACAATTACGGCGCATACCTTGAGCTTGATGCGGTCGGTGTGGGAGCTGGCTTGCCTGCGATAGGCCGCAAAGCGGCCCCAGCGGTCTCGAGCCGCCTAGCGCTGGGCTTTGACCGGCACCGGCTGGGCTACCAGCACGATGCCGGAGAAGCCCAGCACCAAGAAGCAGAACATCTGCCAGCGCTCGCCAACGGAAATGCCGTAACGCAGGGTGTAGTACCCCACACACGCACCGAAGCCGAGCAACAGCATCTGGCCACGAAACTGCCGCCACCAGGCCGCCAGGCCTTCCACCCTTGCCAGCACAGCCAGCTGGGTCAACAAGCCAAGCAACGCCACGCCGATCAACCAGCGGTCGATCTGCCCGGCGATATCCTGCACCAGCAGCGGCGCCAGGCCACTGACCTTGAGCGCAGGCACCAGCCCCACATGGAACACCCACAGGCCACCGACCCAGAACACCTGGGCCAGTTGCCAGAGGATCCCCTCGAGGGATGGCGCCCGCAGGCGCCGGTCAGATGTGTTTGACTTCGACAATCTCGTACTCGACCGTACCGCTTGGGGTCTTCACCACCACGGTGTCACCTTCTTCCTTGCCAATGATGGCACGGGCGATCGGTGCGCTGTTCGACAGCTTGCCTTGTTTCACGTCAGCTTCATCTTCACCGACGATCTGGTAGGTCACCTCGTCATCGGTTTCGGTGTTGGCCAGCACCACGGTGGTGCCGAAAATCACCTTGCCGGTGTGAGCGATGGTGGTGACGTCGATCACCACCGAGTTCTGCAGGCGGCCTTCGATATCGCGGATACGCGCCTCGACCATGCCCTGCTCTTCACGCGCGGCATGGTATTCGGCGTTTTCCTTGAGGTCGCCCAGCTCACGCGCTTCACCAATGGCTTGGCTCAGGCGCGGGCGCTCGGTCTTGCTCAGGAAGGTCAGCTCCTCTTCCAGGGCGCGAGCGCCCTGGACGGTCATCGGGTATTTGGTAATGCTCATGCTTTGAGTCCTGCATGCAGATCCTGCAGGCGACGAACAGTCTTCTCGGGACCGAATTTCAACGCCTCGCAGATGGCTTCACCGGCCGCAATGGTCGTAGTGCAGTAAATCTTGTGCTGCAGCGCATTGCGACGAATCGAATAGGAGTCGGCGATCGACTGGCGGCCTTCGGTGGTGTTGATGATCAGCGACACTTCGTCGTTCTTGATCATGTCGACCACGTGCGGGCGGCCTTCGGTCACCTTGTTCACGCGGCGCACTTTCAGGCCAGCCGCCTCGATAACCTTGGCGGTGCCTGCAGTAGCAACCACTTCGAAGCCCAGGGCGATCAGGTCACGGGCAACGCCAGCCACTTGTGGCTTGTCGTCGTCACGCACGCTGATGAACGCGGTGCCACCAGTAGGCAGCACTTCGCTGGCACCCATCTGGGCCTTGGCGAAGGCTTCACCGAAGCTGTCACCAACACCCATGACCTCACCGGTCGATTTCATCTCAGGGCCGAGGATCGGGTCAACCCCTGGGAACTTGGCGAACGGGAAGACGGCTTCCTTGACGCTGTAGAAGTTCGGGATGATTTCCTGAGTGAAGCCCAGCTCTTTCAGGGTTTTGCCAGCCATGACGCGGGCCGCGATCATGGCCAGGGAAGTGCCGATGCACTTGGACACGAACGGCACGGTACGCGATGCACGCGGGTTGACTTCGATCACGTAGATCTTGTCGCCCTGCAGCGCCAGCTGCACGTTCATCAGGCCGACCACGCCCAACTCCAGGGCCATTTTCTTGACCTGTTCGCGCACTTCGTCCTGCACGCCCTTGCTCAGCGAGTAAGGTGGCAGCGAGCATGCCGAGTCACCGGAGTGAACGCCGGCCTGTTCGATGTGCTGCATGATCGCGCCGATGACCACGTCGGTACCGTCGCACACCGCATCCACGTCCATTTCGATGGCGCAGTTGAGGAAGTGGTCGAGCAGTACCGGGCTGTCGTTGGAAACCTGAACAGCCTCACGCAGGTAGCGCTTGAGCTCGTCCAGTTCGTAGACGATCTCCATGGCACGGCCACCCAGTACATAGGAGGGGCGCACGACCAGCGGGTAGCCGATGCTGCCGGCGGCACGAATGGCCTCTTCTTCGCTGCGCACGGTCGCGTTCGGCGGCTGCAGCAGGTTCAGGCGCTGGACCATCTGCTGGAAGCGCTCGCGGTCTTCGGCGCGGTCGATGGCATCCGGGCTGGTACCGATGATCGGCACACCGGCCTCTTCCAGGGCGCGCGCCAGTTTCAGCGGGGTCTGGCCGCCGTAGTGCACGATCACGCCTTTGGGCTTCTCGACGCGGCACACTTCCAGCACGTCTTCCAGGGTCAGCGGCTCGAAGTACAGGCGGTCGGAGGTGTCGTAGTCGGTGGAAACGGTTTCCGGGTTGCAGTTGACCATGATGGTCTCGTAACCGTCGTCACGCAGCGCCAGGGCCGCGTGTACGCAGCAGTAGTCGAACTCGATACCTTGGCCGATACGGTTCGGGCCACCGCCCAGGATCATGATCTTGTCACGGGTCGACGGGTTGGCCTCGCACTCTTCCTCATAGGTGGAGTACAGGTAGGCGGTGTCGGTGGCGAACTCGGCGGCACAGGTGTCGACGCGCTTGTACACCGGGAACACTTCCAGCTTGTGGCGGTGGCGGCGCAGGTTCTTGTCGGTAATACCCAACAGCTTGGCCAGGCGCTGGTCAGAGAAGCCCTTGCGCTTGAGGCGCAGCATGTAGTCCTTGTCGATGGCCGACAGGGCCAGGGTCTTGACCTTCTCTTCTTCTTTGATCAGGTCTTCCATCTGCACCAGGAACCACATGTCGATGCCGGTCAGATTGAAGATTTCTTCGCAGGTCATGCCCGAACGCATGGCGTCGGCGACATACCAGATACGCTCGGCACCCGGCACGGTCAGCTCGCGCTTGAGGATGCTGGCAGCTTCCGGGCTGGCCAGGTCGACTTTAGGGTCGAGGCCGCAAGCGCCGACTTCCAGGCCACGCAGGGCTTTCTGCAGGGACTCCTGGAAGGTACGGCCGATGGCCATGACTTCACCCACGGACTTCATCTGGGTGGTCAGGCGGGCGTCGGCCTTGGGGAATTTCTCGAAGGCGAAGCGCGGCAGCTTGGTGACCACGTAGTCGATCGACGGCTCGAAGGAGGCCGGGGTACGGCCGCCGGTGATGTCGTTCTGCAGCTCGTCGAGGGTGTAGCCGATGGCCAGCTTGGCGGCGATCTTGGCGATCGGGAAGCCGGTAGCCTTGGACGCCAGTGCCGAGGAACGCGAAACGCGCGGGTTCATCTCGATCACGACCATACGGCCGGTGTTCGGGCAGATACCGAACTGCACGTTGGAACCGCCGGTTTCCACACCAATTTCACGCAGCACCGCCAGCGAGGCGTTGCGCATGATCTGGTATTCCTTGTCGGTCAGGGTCTGCGCCGGAGCAACCGTGATCGAGTCACCGGTGTGCACGCCCATCGGGTCGAAGTTCTCGATGGAGCAGACGATGATGCAGTTGTCCTTTTTGTCGCGGACCACCTCCATCTCGTACTCTTTCCAGCCGATCAGCGATTCGTCGATCAGCAGTTCCTTGGTTGGCGACAGGTCCAGGCCACGGGTGCAGATTTCTTCGAATTCTTCACGGTTGTAGGCAATACCGCCGCCAGTGCCGCCCATGGTGAACGACGGGCGGATGATGCAAGGGAAGCCCAGCTTCTCCAGCACCGCATTGGCCTCTTCCATGCTGTGGGCGATACCCGACCGCGGGCACTCCAGGCCGATGTCCTTCATCGCCTTGTCGAAGCGCGAGCGGTCTTCGGCCTTGTCGATGGTGTCGGCGTTGGCACCGATCATCTCTACGCCGAACTTTTCCAGAACGCCGTGGCGCTCCAGGTCCAGGGCGCAGTTCAGTGCAGTCTGGCCACCCATGGTCGGCAGCACGGCGTCTGGGCGCTCTTTCTCGATGATCTTGGCCACCGACTGCCACTTGATCGGCTCGATGTAGGTGGCGTCGGCCATGGCCGGGTCGGTCATGATGGTGGCTGGGTTGGAGTTCACCAGGATGACGCGGAAACCTTCCTCGCGCAGGGCTTTGCAAGCCTGGGCGCCGGAGTAGTCGAATTCACAGGCCTGGCCGATCACGATCGGGCCAGCGCCGAGAATCAGGATGCTTTTGATGTCTGTACGTTTTGGCATGGTGGTCACTCAAATCCGGGGTCAGTCGGCAAGCCGCTTTGAACAATCTGGGTCAGGCGCTGCCGGGCGCGGCGTGTGCCGGCCCGGGGCCTTGAAGCAGGATGCTCAGCGGCGCTTGGCCATGGCATCGGTGAAACGATCGAACAGTGGCGCGACGTCGGTCGGGCCTGGGCTCGCTTCAGGGTGGCCCTGGAAGCTGAACGCGCTCTTGTCGGTACGCTCGATACCCTGCAGGGTGCCGTCGAACAGCGACTTGTGGATGGCGCGGACATTGCCCGGCAGGGTGGCTTCGTCAACGGCAAAGCCGTGGTTCTGGCTGGTGATCATGACCACGCCGGTGTCCAGGTCTTGCACCGGGTGGTTGGCACCGTGGTGGCCATGGCCCATTTTCACGGTCTTGGCACCGGAAGCCAGCGCCAGCAACTGGTGGCCCAGGCAGATGCCGAATACCGGAATCTCGGTTTCGAGGATTTCCTTGATGGCCTGGATGGCGTAGTCGCACGGCTCAGGGTCGCCAGGGCCGTTGGACAGGAACACGCCGTCCGGGTTGAGCGCCAGCACTTCGCTGGCCGGGGTCTGGGCCGGCACCACGGTCACGCGGCAGCCACGGGCAACCAGCATGCGCAGAATGTTCAGCTTGACGCCGTAGTCGAAGGCCACCACGTGGTAGGGCAGGTCGGCCGCGTCGATGGTCGGGTGGCTGTCGGTTTTCAGCTCCCACACGCTGGAGCGCCACTCATAGCGTTCCTTGGTGGAAACCACCTTGGCCAGGTCCATGCCCTTGAGGCCCGGGAAGCCACGGGCAGCGGCGATGGCCGCCTCTTCGCTGATGTTGTCACCCGCCAGGATGCAGCCGTTCTGGGCGCCCTTCTCACGCAGGATGCGGGTGAGGCGACGGGTGTCGATGCCGGCGATGGCAACCACGTTGTTGGCCTTGAGGTACTCCGGCAGCGACTGGGTGTTGCGCCAGTTGCTGGCCAGCAGCGGCAGGTCACGGATGACCAGGCCAGCGGACCATACGCGGTTGGACTCGGCGTCTTCCGGGGTGGTACCGGTGTTGCCGATGTGCGGGTAGGTCAGGGTGACGATTTGCTGCGCGTAGGAAGGGTCTGTAAGGATTTCCTGGTAGCCGGTCATAGCGGTGTTGAATACCACCTCACCAACGGTCTGACCGTCGGCACCAATGGCTTCACCGCGAAAAATACTGCCGTCGGCAAGGGCGAGTATGGCTGGCTTTGTCAAGAAGACCTCCCGTAAATCAAGCATGAAAGGGCGATCGCAGGTTGCAAAAAAGCGGAGTGACGTATGGACACGTCACCCCGCTTTCATGTGCTGAATTCAATTCGCTGCGCGCTTTTAGTGGACACACTAAAGCTGTAGCTTACAGAAAAGTGCGTTTTCGGTCTACCGCATATGTGCCTCTAAAACACATCGATGCGACAGGCTGGCTAATGGGTTGGCTTCTTCGCGGGCTTGCCCGCTCCCACAGGGTTTGTGCAAGGCCCAGGCCCTGTGGGAGCGGGCAAGCCCGCGAAGAAGCCAACACAGCCCTCACTGCTTAACGCAGTTCAAGCACATCCTGCATGTCGTACAGACCAGGCTCACGCCCGTCGAGCCACAGGGCCGCACGCACCGCGCCCTTGGCAAAGGTCATGCGGCTGGAGGCCTTGTGGGTAATCTCCAGGCGCTCGCCTTCTGCAGCGAACAGTACGGTGTGATCACCGACCACGTCGCCAGCACGCACAGTGGCAAAGCCGATCGTCTTGCGGTCGCGCGCGCCGGTCTGCCCTTCACGGCCATACACGGCCACTTCCTGCAGGTCGCGGCCCAGCGCGTTGGCAACCACTTCACCCATGCGCAACGCCGTACCCGAAGGTGCGTCGACCTTGTGGCGGTGGTGCGCCTCGATGATTTCGATATCCACATCATCGCCCAGCACGCGTGCCGCCATGTCGAGCAACTTCAGGCTCAGGTTGACGCCGACGCTGAAGTTGGCAGCGAACACGATTGGAATGTCCTTGCCCGCCTCGGCCAGCAACTGCTTTTCTTCGACGCTGAAACCGGTGGTACCGATGACCATGGCCTTGCCGTGCTTGCGGCAGAACGCCAGGTTCTTCAGGGTGACCGACGGGTGGGTGAAATCGATCAGCACGTCGAACTCGTCCACCACCTTGGCCAGGTCGTCGGACAGCAGCACACCAATGCGCCCCAGGGCCGCCAGTTCACCGGCATCGGCGCCGACCAGCGAGCTGTCCGGGCGGTCGACCGCCGCCGTCAGCCCGGCGCCGGGTTGCTGCTGCACGGCCTCAATGAGGGTCTTGCCCATACGCCCTGCCGCGCCCATCACTGCAATACGTCGCATAGCCTTTTCCTTGTCAGAGATCGCCGAAGAAGCGCTTCACGCCATCGAACCAGCCACTGGCCTTGGGCGAGTGCGAGCTGTCGCCTTCCAGCGAATCACGCAGCTCTTCGAGCAGTTCGCGCTGACGGCGGCTGAGGTTGACCGGGGTTTCCACGGCCACACGGCACAGCAGGTCACCGGCACCACCACCGCGCACCGGCGCCACACCCTTGCCGCGCAAGCGGAACTGCTTGCCGGTCTGGGTGCCTTCCGGAATACGCAGCTTCACGCGGCCATCGAGGGTCGGCACTTCCAGCTCGCCGCCCAGGGCAGCATCGGTGTAGCTGATCGGCACTTCGCAGTACAGGTGCTTGCCGTCACGCTGGAAGATCTCGTGCTCACGCACACTGATCACCACATACAGGTCGCCGGTCGGGCCACCATGGGTGCCGGCCTCGCCTTCACCCGACAGGCGGATACGGTCACCGGTATCGACACCGGCCGGCACCTTGACCGACAGGGTCTTGTATTCCTCGACGCGGCCTTCGCCGTGGCACGAGGTGCAAGGGTCGGTGATGATCTTGCCCTGGCCATGGCAACGCGGGCAGGTTTGCTGCACCGAGAAGAAGCCCTGCTGCATGCGGACCTGGCCGATGCCCCCACAGGTAGGGCAGGTCGACGGGGTGGAGCCCTTCTTGGCGCCGGAGCCATCGCACGGCTGGCAGTTGACCAGGGTCGGCACGCGGATGCTGACCGTAGTGCCGCGCACCGCTTCTTCCAGGTTCAGTTCCAGGGTGTAACGCAGGTCGCTGCCACGCTGGGCACCACCGCGTCCGCCACCACGGCCGCCGCCGAAGAAGTCGCTGAACACATCGCCGAAGATGTCGGAGAAGTTGGCGCCACCGAAACCAGGGCCGCCGCCACCCATGCTCGGGTCGACACCGGCATGGCCATACTGGTCGAACGCCGCGCGTTTGCTGGCATCGGACAGCACTTCGTAGGCCTCGTTGGCCTCTTTGAACTTGTCTTCCGACTCTTTATCGCCCGGGTTGCGGTCCGGGTGGTATTTCATCGCCAGACGGCGATAAGCCTTTTTGAGGTCTGCCTCGGTGGCGCCGCGCTCGACACCCAGAACCTCATAATAATCACGCTTGGACATAGGTCATTTGCACCTTGTTGGGCGTGTGGCATCTGCGCCACGCCATCAGCACCTGCCCTCGCCCACCGGGGCCGCTGACAGATGCTGTAAAAATTCTCGAATTCCAGATACGCCAACGCGGGAGCAAGCCCCCGCGCGGCGACATCCTACCAGTTCACCGACAAACCACGGTGAACTGGCCGACAACATGCAACGATTACTTCTTGTCGTCGCCTTTGACTTCTTCGAACTCGGCGTCAACCACGTCATCGTGCTTGGCTTCCGGCTCGGCCTGCTGCGCGCCACCCTGAGGCTGTTCGGCCGACTGCTCGGCGTACATTTTCTGGGCAACCGGGGCAGAGACCTTGGACAGCTCTTCGACCTTGGCTTCGATGGCGGCCTTGTCGTCGCCTTTGACAGCGGCTTCCAGGGCAACCACGGCAGCCTCGATGGCGGTTTTCTCTTCAGCGGTGACCTTGTCACCGGCGTCAGCGACCATCTTGCGGGTCGAGTGAACCAGCGCATCACCCTGGTTACGGGCAGCAGCCAGCTCTTCGAACTTGCGGTCTTCCTCGGCGTTGGCCTCGGCGTCACGCACCATGCGCTCGATTTCTTCGTCCGACAGGCCGGAGTTGGCCTTGATCACGATCGACTGCGACTTGCCGGTGGCCTTGTCTTTGGCGCTGACGTGCAGGATACCGTTGGCGTCGATGTCGAAGGTCACTTCGATTTGCGGCACACCGCGTGGCGCTGGCGGAATGTCGGCCAGGTCGAACTTGCCCAACGACTTGTTCTGCGCAGCCTGCTTACGCTCACCCTGCAGCACGTGAATGGTCACAGCGCCCTGGTTGTCGTCGGCAGTCGAGAACACCTGCGACTTCTTGGTCGGGATGGTGGTGTTCTTCTCGATCAGCGAAGTCATCACGCCGCCCATGGTTTCGATACCCAGGGTCAGCGGGCTGACGTCCAGCAGCAGCACGTCTTTCACGTCGCCAGCCAGTACCGCGCCCTGAATGGCAGCGCCCATGGCCACGGCTTCGTCCGGGTTGACGTCCTTGCGGGCTTCTTTGCCGAAGAAGTCGGCAACAGCCTTCTGCACCAGCGGCATACGGGTCTGGCCACCGACCAGGATCACGTCGTCGATCTTGCTGGCGTCGATGCCGGCGTCTTTCAGCGCTACGCGGCATGGCTCGATGGTACGGGTAACCAGGTCTTCGACCAGCGACTCCAGCTTGGCGCGGGAGATTTTCACGTTCAGGTGCTTCGGACCGGTGGCATCTGCAGTAATGTACGGCAGGTTGACGTCGGTCGACTGAGCGGACGACAGCTCGATCTTGGCTTTTTCAGCAGCTTCTTTCAGACGCTGCAGGGCCAGTGGATCGTTCTTCAGGTCCATGCCCGACTCTTTCTTGAACTCGTCGACGAGGTAGTCGATCAGGCGCATGTCGAAGTCTTCGCCACCCAGGAAGGTGTCGCCGTTGGTAGCCAGTACTTCGAACTGGTGCTCGCCGTCGACTTCGGCAATTTCGATGACCGACACGTCGAAGGTACCACCACCCAGGTCATAGACGATGACGGTGTGGTCGCCCTTGGCCTTGTCCATGCCGTAGGCCAGTGCAGCGGCAGTCGGCTCGTTGATGATACGTTTTACGTCCAGGCCCGCGATGCGGCCGGCGTCTTTGGTAGCCTGGCGCTGGCTGTCGTTGAAGTAGGCCGGTACGGTGATTACCGCTTCGGTCACTGCCTCGCCAAGGTAGTCTTCGGCGGTTTTCTTCATTTTCTTCAGCACTTCAGCGCTGATTTGCGGCGGTGCCATGTCTTTGCCGCCCGCTTGTACCCAAGCGTCGCCATTGTTGGCCTTGACGATTTTGTAGGGCACCAGCTTGATGTCTTTCTGCACGACGTCTTCTTCGAAGCGGCGGCCGATCAGGCGCTTCACGGCGAACAGGGTGTTGTGCGGGTTGGTGACGGCCTGGCGCTTGGCCGACTGGCCAACCAGGATTTCGCCATCGTTGGCGTAGGCCACGATCGAAGGGGTAGTACGCGCACCCTCGGCGTTTTCGATGACTTTGACGTTACCGTTTTCCAGAATAGAGACGCACGAGTTGGTGGTCCCCAGGTCGATACCGATGATCTTGCCCATGTTAACTCTCCCGAAACTTGAATTTGGTAGCAGCGACTAATTTGGCCAACTGCGGTAATACTTGAAGGCTTGACACCTAGATGGGGATGCCCCGACGGATTTCAAGCCTTTTCATTGATCGAGGGTTGCGCCGCGCTCGGCGCCTTGCTGACCACCACCATGGCGGGGCGCAGCAGGCGGCCGTTCAGCAGGTAGCCCTTCTGGAACACGTTCAACACGCTGTTCGGCTCTACGTCAGCGCTTTCCTGCATGGCCATGGCCTGGTGGTGCTCAGGGTTGAACGGCTGGCCATGCGGGTCGACCGCCTCGAGGTTGTAGCGCTTGAGGGTGTCCTGGAACATTTTCAGGGTCAGCTCCACGCCTTCGCGGATCTGCTTGACGTTTTCGTCCTCGGCGCTGGAGTGGGCCAGGGCCAGTTCCAGGCTGTCGATCACCGGCAGCAGGTCGCTGGAGAACTTCTCGAGGGCGAACTTGTGGGCTTTCTCGACATCCTGCTCGGCGCGGCGGCGCACGTTCTGCAAGTCGGCCACGGCACGCAGCGATTGGTCCTTGGCGGCGGCCAGCTGTTCCTCGAGTTCCAGAACACGGGCATCCGCAGTGGCTTGGGCACCGGTTTCCTCAACATTAAGGTCTTTTTCGTTCAGCTGTTCGTCAGCCATGGGGTCTCTCCTGCGCAATTTTGTGGACTGCGAGCCAGGCTCGCCTTGGTTGTCGGCTATATGGGGCCGGAAAAACCAGCTTCAAGGGGCAAGCGGGTTTCCAGGCACAAACAGAATCCGCCAAGAGGCATTGGCAGGCCTGAAAAAAGTACTGTATAAATAACCAGACCTGACTTTTCGGGAGCCGCCCCCATGCTGGTGCACCTGTCCATTCACAACTACGCCATCGTCGAACACCTCGACCTCGAAATCGCCCGCGGCATGTCCGTCATCACGGGCGAGACCGGCGCTGGCAAATCGATCATGCTCGACGCCCTCGGCCTGGCCCTGGGCGACCGGGCCGACAGCGGCGTGGTGCGCCCTGGCACCGACAAGGCCGATATCCTGGCCACCTTCGACCTGGTGGACATCCCCGAGGCGCACAGCTGGCTGGCCGAGCGCGACATGGACAGCGACGGGCTGTGCATTTTGCGCCGGGTCATCACCGCCGAAGGGCGCAGCCGGGGCTACATCAACGGCACCCCGTGCCCGCTCGGCGACCTGAAGGCCCTGGGCGAACTGCTGATCGACATCCACAGCCAGCATGAGCACCAGTCGCTGCTGAAAACCGACACCCACCGCCGCCTGCTAGACGAGTACGCCGGTGCTGTCGACCTGGCCCGCCAGGTGCAACTGGCCGCCAAACGCTGGCAGCAAACCCGCCTGGAACTTGAGCGCCTGTCCAACTCCGGTGACGAGCAGCGCGCCCGCCATCAGCTGCTCAGCTACCAGCTGGAAGAGCTGGACAACCTCGCCCTCGGCGAGCACGAACTGGAACAGCTGGAGCAGGAACACAAGAACCTGACCAGCGCCGAAGCCCTGTTCGGTATCTGCCGCCAGGTCATCGACCAGTGCAGCGAAAGTGATTCAGGCAACGTACTCAGCGCCCTCACCGCCAGCCTCAACCGCCTCGGCGCCGCCACCCAGTCGCCCAAGGCGCTGAGCGAGGCGGCCAACCTGATCGCCAGCGCGCAAATCCAGGTTGAAGAAGCGGTGGGTGAGCTCAACCGCTTCCTGGACAACTTCGATGCCGACCCGTTACGCCTGCAGGCACTGGAGGAGCGCCTCGACACCATCTATACCCTGGCGCGCAAACACCGTGTGCACCCGACCGAGCTGCCCCGCCTGCAGCAGCAACTGATGGAAGAGCTGGAAGGCCTGAACGCCAGCGATGAATCGATTGAACAGCTGGGCGAAGAGCTGGCTGCGTACGCCCAGCATTATAAAGAGCGGGCCAGCGAACTCAGCGCCCTGCGCCGGCAGGCCGCCCAGCAGTTGGCGGTGGCGGTCGAACAGGAAATCCAGCGCCTGGGCATGCCTGGCGGGCGCTTCCGTATCGAGCTGACCCCGCACCAGGGCACGGAACTCTCGCCGCATGGCCTGGAGCAGATCGAACTGCTGGTCAGCGCCAACCCGGGGCAACCCCTCAAGGGCCTGGCCAAGGTTGCGTCGGGTGGCGAACTGTCGCGCATCAGCCTGGCGATCCAGGTGATCACGGCACAGACCTCGCGCATTCCCACGCTGGTATTCGACGAAGTGGATGTGGGTATCGGCGGGCCCACCGCGGAAATCGTCGGCCAGCTGCTGCGCCGGCTGGGTGAGCGCGGCCAGGTGCTGACCGTGACCCACCTGCCGCAGGTGGCAGCGCAGGGGCACCACCACCTGTTCGTGCACAAGGTGCGCAACAGCGACACCACCCACACCGCCGTGGCCAGCCTGGGCAAGCGCGAGCGCGTGGAAGAAGTCGCACGCATGCTGGGCGGCATCGACCTGACCAAGGAATCCCTGGCACATGCGCGCAAGATGGTGGTCACCAGCAAGGCCTGAAACAACTGATCCGCGAACGCGCTGGTGCTGCAACAGCCTATTCGCCACAAGGGGCTTCGTCGATCCGCAAATAGTGTAGGAGCGGGTTTACCCGCGAATGCGGTGGCGCTGCAACAGTAAATAGCCAGGCAATCCTGGCCAGCAGGCCCGGCCTATTCGCGGGTGAACCCGCTCCTACACACAGACCTAATGCCCCAAAGCACAAAGGCGACCCGAAGGCCGCCTTTGCTGTTCATAACGATTGAATCGTTACTTCTTCTTACGCACGTACAGGACCAGATTGTGGTCCACCAGCTCGAAACCGTGTTCCTCCACGATTTCACGCTGACGCTTCTCGATGGCGGCGTCCATGAACTCGATGACTTCACTGGTATCCACGTCGACCATATGGTCGTGGTGACCGCCATCAGCCAGTTCGAATACCGCATGACCGCCGTCGAAGTTGTGGCGAACCACCAGACCCGCCGCTTCGAACTGGGTCAGTACGCGGTACACGGTAGCCAGGCCAACGTCCTCGCCAGCCTCCATCAGCGCCTTGTAGACATCCTCGGCGCTCATGTGACGCTGCTCGGCAGAGTCGAGCATCTGAAGGATCTTGACTCGAGGCAGGGTTACCTTGAGACCGGCTTTGCGTAATTCGCTATTTTCAACCATGGTCAGCTTTCTCGCCGATGCTGCTTCGCAGCTTCTCTTAATACGGGTATGATCGGGGTTTACGTTGTCCAGCCAAGATAGTGGAAGTCGCCCACCGATGCAAAACACCAAGCTCTTGCTAAACAGCCTCGCCCTCGCGGGACTGCTCGCACTCGCCGGTTGCTCGTTTCCCGGGGTTTACAAAATCGACATCCAGCAGGGCAATGTCGTCACGCAGGACATGATAGACCAATTGCGCCCGGGAATGACCCGACGGCAAGTGCGGTTTATCATGGGCAACCCGCTGATTCAGGACACTTTCAACACCAACCGTTGGGATTACCTGTACAGCCTGCAGCCTGGTGGCGGCCAACGCCAGCAGGAGCGCATGAGCATTTTCTTCAACGACAGCGACCAACTGGTCAGCCTGTCTGGCGACTTTATGCCAGGCGTTAGCCGCGACCAGGAAATTCTGGGTGGCAGCAGCGATACCACGGTCAGCCCCGCCACCGAGCCAGGCCAAACCGAGCAGCCCGCCACACAACCGGCGGTGCAACCCGCCAAGCCTGGTTCGACCGAAGAGGCCATCCAGCGCGAAATCGATACCATCGAGACCACCCCGGTGCCTACGCCAGCACCGCTGGAAACCCGGTAATCGAAAGCAACAAAAAAGCCCGGACTTGTTCCGGGTTTTTTGTTGCTGCCTGCCTGATCAGCCGTTCAACTGCTTGGCACGCTGGCAGAACGCATCGACCAGGGTATTCGCCGCCTGGTTGAACAGCGGCCCCAACGTGGCACGCACAATGGGCCCGGCATAATCGAAAGACAGGTCCAGGCTGATTTTGCAGGCCTTCTCGCCCAAAGGCTTGAACACCCACACCCCATGCAACTGGGTAAAGGGGCCTTCCTCCAGGTTCATTTCGATGGACTGCCCGGGCACCAGCACGTTGCGCGTCACAAAGTGCTGGCTCATGCCGCCCTTGGCCACTTCGAGCTTGGCACGCATGTGCGTTTCGCTGCTTTCGATCACCGTCGCGGCCGAGCACCACGGCAGGAACTGCGGGTAGCTGGCCACGTCGTTGACCAGATCGTAGAGCGCCTGGGCGGGGTATGGCAGCAGGGCGGAGCGTTGAATATGGGTAGTCATCCAGGCGTCACTTCCAAGGCTGGGTGGCGGCGCTTCGCAGCGTGCCAAAAACAGATTCTGTCGGCAGGACAGGGCTTGTATTGTCCGGTATTCATTGCGGTGGCTCAAGCACACCGAAATCCCATAGCGAACGACGCACGGTCTTGCCTATAATGCCGGCCCTATGGCTAAACAAAAGAAACATCCGACCGGGACCATCGCGCAGAACAAAAAAGCGCGACACGATTACTTCATCGAACACAAGTTCGAGGCCGGGCTGGTCCTGTCCGGTTGGGAAGTAAAAAGCCTGCGAGCCGGCAAGGCGCACCTCGTGGACAGCTACGTGCTGCTCAAGGACGGTGAGGCCTGGCTGTTCGGCAGCCACATCACCCCGCTGACCACGGCCAGCACCCACGTGATCGCCGACCCGATGCGCACGCGCAAGCTGCTGCTGAACAAGCGCGAGCTTGAGCGCCTGGAAGCGGCGGTGGCGCAAAAGGGTTACACCTGCGTGGCGTTGTCGCTGTACTGGAGCAAGCACCTGATCAAGTGCGAAATTGCACTGGGCAAGGGCAAGAAGGAATTCGACAAGCGCGACACCGTGCGCGAACGCGATTCCAACCGCGAGCTGCAGCGGGCGGTGCGCAACAAGGGCAAGGAAGACTAAAACCTTCTTTGTCAGCAGCGCGGTCAGTGTAGGAGCGGCCTTGTGTCGCGATGGGCTGCGAAGCAGCCCCAGCAATCTCCGCTCATTGCCGAAGCCCAGGGGCCGCTTCGCAGCCCATCGCGACACAAGGCCGCTCCTACATTAACCGCACATGCATGAAGAGACCGAGTCAACGCCCGCTACGCCGCTCCGCCCGCGCTACCCGCTGCGCCTCCTCATGCGCCTCTTCCAGCACTTCCTGCACATACAGAATGTGCCGGCTGGACACCTCTCGCGCCTCCTCCGCCCTGCCCTCGACAATCGCCAGGTAAAGCTCGCGGTGCTGGCTGATCAGCATGTCGCGGGTCTCGGTCCGCTGCTGGTACATGCCACCAATGTTGGTCACCACGTTGCGCTTGAGCAGGTCGAACAAGCCGCGGATGGTGTGCAACAGCACCGCGTTATGGCTGGCCTCGGCAATCGCCAAGTGGAAGCGCGCATCGGCCGCGCCCTCCTCGGCCCGGGTCACTTCATCGACCCTGGCATAGCAGTCCTGCAGCGTATCGAACGCCGCCTTCAGCCGCGCCCGGTCTGGCTCGGTAGCGCGCTGCGCCGCGTAATACGCACAGGACGCCTCCAGCGTATGGCGAAACTCGAGCAGGTCGCGCTGGGCCTCGGGGCTGTGTTCCAGCAACTGCAACAGCGGGTCACTGAACGTGGACCCCAGCGACTCGGCGACAAAGTTGCCGCCCCCCTGCCGGCTGACCAACAAGCCCTTGGCCACCAGTTTCTGGATCGCCTCACGCAGTGACGGGCGCGACACACCGAACTGTTCGGCAAGCGCACGCTCGGCGGGCAGCCGCTGCCCTGACGTAAGGGTGCCCTCCAGAATCATCGCTTCCAACCGATCGACGATGTCGTCGGACAGGCGCCGTTGGCGAACCTGATCAAAAACCATCACATGCTCTCCACAAACCCCGGCACACACCCGGGGGTGCCTATTCTCGCCGATCCAGAGCGCGCGAACACCCATCAGGCCATGATTTTCCCGGCACATCAGCTGCCCGCTCATCGGCACGCGACCAAAGTTTTGCACGGGACAAATTGACACACCCACGACAGCGCTTTTAACCTAGCGACCAGCCATTGTAAATTGGTCTTACCAATTATCCAATGCCAGCGCCTGACCAACAACAATTAGGGGCCACCCCATATGCAAACCTGGCAACAACTCTATAGCCCGCTTGGTAGTCTTGGCCTGTCCGCACTGGCGGCGGTCATTCCCATCGTGTTCTTCTTCCTTGCCCTCGCCGTGTTCCGCCTGAAGGGCCACGTGGCGGGTAGCATTACCCTGGCCTTGTCGGTACTGGTGGCCATATTTGCCTTCCACATGCCGGTCGACATGGCCCTGGCTGCCGCAGGTTACGGCTTCCTTTATGGCCTTTGGCCAATTGCCTGGATCATCGTTGCCGCGGTGTTCCTGTACAAACTCACGGTCAAGAGCGGCCAGTTCGAAGTGATCCGCAGCTCGGTGCTGTCGATCACCGACGACCAGCGCCTGCAGGTACTGCTGATCGGCTTCTGCTTCGGCGCGTTTCTGGAAGGTGCAGCAGGCTTCGGCGCGCCGGTGGCCATCACCGCCGCACTGCTGGTCGGCCTGGGCTTCAACCCACTGTACGCCGCCGGCCTGTGCCTGATCGCCAACACCGCACCGGTCGCCTTCGGCGCCCTGGGCATCCCGATCATCGTGGCCGGCCAGGTGACCGGTATCGACGCCTTCCACATCGGCGCCATGACCGGCCGCCAGCTGCCGCTGCTGTCGCTGTTCGTGCCGTTCTGGCTGGTGTTCATGATGGACGGCCTGCGCGGCGTGAAAGAAACCTGGCCTGCGGCCCTGGTGGCCGGCCTGAGCTTTGCCGTGACCCAGTACTTCACCTCGAACTTCATCGGCCCCGAGCTGCCAGACATCACCTCGGCCCTGGCCAGCCTAATCTGCCTCACCCTGTTCCTGAAAGTGTGGCAACCCAAGCGCGCGTTCGGCGAAGCCAAGGCCAGCGTGGGTGCCGCCGTGGTGCAGCCAAGCGGCAGCCAGCCAAGCCCTTACAGCTTTGGCGAGATTTTCAAGGCCTGGTCGCCGTTCCTGATCCTGACCGTGCTGGTTACCATCTGGACCCTGAAACCGTTCAAGGCAGCCTTCGCCCCAGGCGGCGCGATGTACAACTTCGTGTTCAACTTCGCCATCCCGCACCTTGACCAACTGGTGATCAAGACCGCACCGATCGTGGCCGCGCCAACCGCCATGCCCGCAGTGTTCAAGCTGGACCCGATCTCCGCCACCGGCACCGCGATCTTCCTCTCGGCGCTGATCTCGATGGCGGTGCTGAAAATCAACTTCAAAACTGGTCTTACCACTTTCAAAGAGACCTTCTGGGAACTGCGCTGGCCCATCCTGTCGATCGGCATGGTGCTGGCCTTCGCCTTCGTCACCAACTACTCGGGCATGTCGTCGACCATGGCCCTGGTGCTGGCCGGCACTGGCGCGGCGTTCCCGTTCTTCTCGCCGTTCCTTGGCTGGCTGGGTGTGTTCCTGACCGGGTCGGACACCTCGTCCAACGCCCTGTTCAGCTCGCTGCAGGCCACCACTGCACACCAGATCGGGGTCAACGACACCCTGCTGGTAGCGGCCAACACCAGCGGCGGCGTGACCGGCAAGATGATCTCGCCGCAATCGATCGCCGTGGCCTGCGCCGCCACCGGCCTGGTCGGCAAGGAATCCGACCTGTTCCGCTTCACCGTCAAGCACAGCCTGTTCTTTGCCACCATCGTCGGCCTGATCACCCTGATCCAGGCTTACTGGCTGACCGGCATGCTGGTTCATCACTAAAGTGAAAGGGGCCGGGCGCCATCGGGCGCCTGGCATACCCCCCAAGCAACGCTGCGAGAATCCATGATCATTTCTGCCTCTACCGACTATCGCGCCGCGGCCCAACGCAAGCTGCCTCCTTTCCTGTTCCACTATGCCGACGGCGGTGCCTACGCCGAGCACACGCTGCGCCACAACGTCGCCGACCTGGCAAGCATTGCCTTGCGCCAGCGCGTGCTGAAGAACATGTCCGAGCTCAGCCTGCAGACCACGCTGTTCGGCGAAACCCTGAGCATGCCCGTGGCCCTGGCCCCGGTCGGCCTCACCGGCATGTACGCCCGCCGTGGCGAAGTGCAGGCGGCGCGGGCAGCGGCGGCCCATGGCATCCCGTTCACCATGTCTACGGTGTCGGTGTGCCCGATCGAAGAAGTGGCGCCAGCCATCGACCGCCCCATGTGGTTCCAGCTGTACGTGCTCAAGGACCGCGGCTTCATGCGCAACGCCCTGGAGCGGGCCAAGGCGGCCGGGGTCAAGACCCTGGTATTCACCGTGGACATGCCCGTGCCCGGCGCCCGCTACCGCGACGCCCACTCTGGCATGAGCGGCAAGCACGGCCCGCTGCGCCGCGTGCTGCAAGCCATGACCCACCCCGAGTGGGCCTGGGACGTGGGCGTGATGGGCCGCCCGCACGATTTGGGCAACATCTCCAAGTACCGGGGCAACCCCACTGGCCTGGCCGACTACATCGGCTGGCTGGGCAACAACTTCGACCCGTCCATTTCCTGGAAGGACCTGGAGTGGATCCGCGAGTTCTGGGACGGCCCGATGATCATCAAGGGCATCCTGGATGCCGATGACGCCCGCGATGCGGTCAAGTTCGGTGCCGACGGCATCGTCGTGTCCAACCACGGTGGCCGCCAGCTCGATGGCGTGCTGTCCAGCGCCCGCGCCCTGCCGGCCATTGCCGATGCGGTGAAAGGTGACTTGAAGATTCTCGCCGACTCCGGCATTCGCAGCGGCCTGGATGTGGTACGCATGATCGCCCTGGGTGCCGACACCGTGCTGATTGGCCGCGCCTTCCTCTATGCGCTGGCCGTGCATGGCCAGGCCGGGGTGAAAAACCTGCTGGAGCTGTTCGAGAAGGAAATGCGCGTAGCCATGGTGCTGACCGGCGCCAAGACCATCAGCGAAATCACCCGCGACTCGCTGGTACGCGAACTGGGCGCCTGAGCGCCTGCACCAGCGACCGCCTGATAGACCCGGGGCATGTGGCACGCAGAGGCCACAGCCCCGCGAGGAGACTGCATGAGCCTGCCCGCCGCGTTTCTGCGTGATGCCGAGCGCCTGATCCCCGCCGCACGCCGCTTCGACGACCCCACCTCGACCCTGGCCTTCGGTACCGACGCCAGCTTCTACCGGCTGATCCCCAAGCTGGTGGTGCGCGTCGAGTCCGAAGACGAAGTGGTCGGCCTGATCAAGCTGGCCCAACGCGACCGGGTGCCGGTCACCTTCCGCGCCGCCGGCACCAGCCTGTCTGGCCAGGCCATCAGCGACTCGGTGCTGATCGTGCTGGGCGATAACTGGAACGGCCGCGAGATCCGCGGCGAAGGCGAACAGATCCGCCTACAACCGGGTGTGATCGGCGCCCAGGCCAACGCCTGGCTGGCCCCGTTCGGGCGCAAGATCGGCCCCGACCCGGCCTCGATCAACGCCTGCAAGATCGGCGGTATCGTCGCCAACAACGCCAGCGGCATGTGCTGCGGCACCGCCCAGAACACCTACCACACCCTGGCCGGCATGCGCCTGGTGCTGGCAGACGGCACCCGCCTGGACAGCGAAGACCCGGCCAGCGTGGCGGCCTTTGAAGCCAGCCATGCCGAGCTGCTGCAAGCGCTGGCCCGCCTGGGCCGCGAAACACGCGCCAACACGGCATTGGCCGAGCGCATCCGGCACAAGTACCGGCTGAAGAACACCACCGGCCTGTCGCTGAACGCGCTGGTGGACTACAACCAGCCGCTGGACATTCTGCAGCACTTGCTGGTCGGCTCCGAAGGTACCCTGGGCTTTATCAGCGCTGTTACCTACAACACCGTGCCCGACCACCCGCACAAGGCCAGCGCCCTGCTGGTGTTCCCCAGCGTGGAAAGCTGCTGCCGCGCGGTGCCGGTACTCAAGCGCCAGCCGGTGTCGGCGGTGGAGCTGCTCGACCGCCGCAGCCTGCGCTCGGTGCAGGACATGGCCGGCATGCCGCTGTGGGTAAAAGGCCTGTCGGCCAACGCCTGCGCCCTGCTGATCGAGTCACGCGCGGCCAGCCAGAGCCTGCTGCACGAGCAACTGCAGCAGATAATGGCCTCGATCGCCGACTTCCCGCTGGAGCAGCGCGTGGACTTCAGCGAAGACCCGGCGGTGTACAACCAGCTGTGGAAAATCCGCAAAGACACCTTTCCCGCCGTCGGCGCCGTGCGCCAGACCGGCACCACCGTCATCATCGAAGACGTGACCTTCCCGGTCGAGCAATTGGCCGAGGGCGTGAACCGCCTGATCCAGCTGTTCGACAAGCACCGTTATGACGAAGCGATCATTTTTGGCCACGCCCTGGAAGGCAACCTGCACTTCGTGTTCACCCAAGGGTTCAACAGCGCCGAAGAGGTTGCCCGTTACCAGGCCTTCATGGACGACGTGGCGCAACTGGTGGCCGTGGAGTTCGGCGGTTCGCTGAAGGCCGAGCACGGCACCGGGCGCAACATGGCACCGTTCGTGGCGCTGGAGTGGGGCCACGACGCCTACCAACTGATGTGGCAGCTAAAGCGCCTGCTCGACCCCAACGGCATCCTCAACCCCGATGTGGTGCTGAGTGACGACCCGACCATCCACCTGAAGAACCTCAAGCCACTGCCCGCCGCCGACGAAATCGTCGACAAGTGCATCGAGTGCGGCTTCTGCGAACCCGTGTGCCCGTCCAAGGGCCTGACCCTCAGCCCACGCCAGCGTATCGTGATGTGGCGGGACATCCAGGCCAAGCAGCGCGCCGGCGTCGACACCCGCGAGCTGATGCGCACCTACCAGTACCAAGGCATCGACACCTGCGCGGCTACCGGCCTGTGCGCCCAGCGCTGCCCGGTGGGCATCAACACCGGCGAGCTGGTAAAAAAACTGCGCAGCCAGGCTGCCGACCACGGCAACACCGCCAACTGGCTGGCCGAGCACTTCCCCACCGCACTGGGCGGCGCCCGCCTGACCCTGACCGCAGCCAACAGCGCGCGCAAGCTGCTCGGCGCCCCACGCCTGGGCCGCCTGAGCGCCACCCTACGCAAAGCCAGCAACGGCCGCCTGCCGCAGTGGACGCCCGCCATGCCCCAACCGCTGCGCCCGGTCGCCTTCGGCCAGGCCAGCAACGACGCCCGCCCGCGGGTGGTGTACTTGGCGGCTTGCGTGTCCAGGGTAATGGGCCCGGCCTATGCCGACCGCGAGCAAAGCCCGCTGCTGGACAAGACCCGCGCCCTGCTGGAAAAGGCCGGCTACCAGGTCGTGTTCCCCGACAACGCCGACAGCCTGTGCTGCGGCCAGCCGTTCGCGTCCAAGGGTTACCCCGAGCAAGCCGAACACAAGCGCCAGGAGCTGATCAACGCCCTGCTGCACGCCAGCCGCGGCGGCCTTGACCCGATCTACTGCGACACCAGCCCCTGCACCCTGCGCCTTGTACAAGACCTGGGCGACACCCGGCTGGACCTGTACGACCCCGTGCGCTTCATTCGCACCCACCTGCTCGAACGCCTGGAGTTCACCCCCCAGGATGAGCCGGTGGCCGTGCATGTGACCTGCAGCACCCAGCACCTGGGCGAAAGCCAGGCCCTGATCGACCTTGCCCGGCGCTGCAGCAAGCAGGTAGTGATCCCGGAAGGCATACATTGTTGCGGGTTCGCTGGCGACAAGGGCTTCACCACCCCCGAGCTCAACGCCCACTCGCTGCGCAGCCTGAAGGATGCCGTGCAGTACTGCAGCGAAGGCATTTCCACCAGCCGCACCTGCGAGATCGGCTTGAGCAGCCACAGCGGCATCGACTACCACGGCCTGGTCTACCTGGTGGACCGCGTCACCCGCCCCCGCAGCCTCTGAAGCCTGCGCGATTCATTGTGGGAGATAACACACCCCTACGGGCTGCGCCGTCGCGAAAAGAACTCAATCCGTAAGCGCGACGCGCCCTGTGTGGGAGCGGGCGCGCCCGCGAAAAACCCAGCGCGGTAGCTGGCACCGGCTAAGCCGGTGTTCGCGGGCAAGCCCACCCTCTCGCAAACAACCCCGCCCCCGCGGCACGAACAAGATTGAACCCTTGCAAAACTGCCAAGGTCCATCCTTTAGGCCCACCTTCCCGAGGCCCCAGAGGAGACTCCCATGAAAGGTACCGCGCTTTCGGCCCTGTTCGCGGCCGCTACCCTGCTGGCTTCGCCGGTGTTCGCTGCTGACGACCTGTGCGCCATCAACCTGCAAAAAATCGACGACAGCATGGCCACCGCCGGCGCCACCTCCGAGGGCCTGGACAAAGCCGTGACCGAGCACGTCGACAAAGCCAAGGCTGCCCAGGCCTCGGGCGACACCAAAGAATGCATCGCCATCACCAGCAAAGTGCTGGAGCGCCTGGAAAAAACCGAGAAAGGCAGCGGTTCGGGCAGCGGCGGCGCCTAAGCCCTGGGCGGGCGACAGGACCAGCTGTCGACGTCGCCCGCACAATGGCGTATACTCCGGCTCACGTGCCGTAAGGTACGTTAGCCAAGAGCTAGTGTAGGGGCCGATTAGGATTCGACGCCGGTAGCGAAACTCTAGGTGCATGCCGAGTTGGTAACAGAACTCGTAAATCCACTGTTGCAACTTTTATAGTTGCCAATGACGCTCACTACGGCAAGGAAGATCAAGTCGCTTTCGCGGCTTAATTGACCATTGCTTCTGGTAGCTTCGGCTCCAGCAATCACTAGGGGATGCCTGTAAACCCGAACTGATTGTCATATAGAACAGGATCGTCGCGTAGCACGTTGTGGGCGAAGTGACTAAAACTTACACAACTCATCCAAAGCACCCTGCCCGTCGGGCGGCTGCGGATTAAATCAGTAGACACGGCTAAGCATGTAGTACCGACAGCGGAGTACTGGCGGACGGGGGTTCAAATCCCCCCGGCTCCACCAAATTCCAAAAAAGAAGACGCCCCCGGGCGTCTTTTTTTGTGCCTGTGATTGGCTGGCCTGGGGCCAGAAGATCAGATTTAATCCCTTCCGCGTAGGACGTTTCCCAAAGATACTCCCTGCGCCTGTTTTCCGTTGCGGTCGCTATTTCGGGGTTTTAGGCTCGGTGGGTCGTTGCTCATCAACGACCGGCTTTGACAGGCCGCTACGGTAAACAACAAAACGGCTCGTCGTTATGGCGGCTGTACGTGCGGGCACGCTTGCGTGCGCCGGAGCTTGTTGTTTCCGCCGGTCTGTCAACCCGCGTACAGCTGCCACCCGCTGTTTGACAGCAGAGGGTGGCGGCCCTGAAATGGAAGCAATCATGTTGAAGATAGTCCCCGACCCACCCCACCTTCCCCACTCCCTGGAAGACACCATCATGCTTGCAACTGACTACGCGCTGTGCGCGGAAGCCGTGGCACAGCAAGCGATGTTGATGCAGCCCAGGTCGCCCTCCTCCGTGCTGATCATGGCCTCGATGCACGAGCTGGAAGCGCTACGCCGTCTACTCGAATCGGCACTAGCGCAAATACAAAGACCAGCCGGCCCGCAACCCATGCACTGACCCCACCTCACACTGTGGGAGCCCGGCTTGCCGGCGATAGGGCCAGCCCAGGCAACACAAAGACCAGGGATATTGCTCGATGACAACCGAAAACACCCAATGCACTGTCGGTAAAACCATCTTCTTCCAAGGTGAAAGCCAGACCCACCCACTGTTCCGCATCGAACCAGGCATCCCCTGCCAGAACGCCCGTGAGCAGGCGTCTGAGCTGATGGGGTATGCGCGGGATTTGACCATTGATGGGCTGATGGAAGACAAGCCGAAGCTGATCTGGGCAGCGCACTATCTGTGTGCTCTGGGGAAAGCACTGCTGGATGATGCGGAGTTGGGGATGATGCGCTGAATTCCAGGCTTATAGGCTATGGGAGCCAGGCTTTGCCGCTGGCTCTCACGAAAACCCCAGGTACCTGCTTCCCCGACCGTTGTAGGAGAAGGTCGCCTCTAGGTCGATTACGACCAACCGTAAACAGCGGCTTCCACCCCATCGCGGACATTGCCTACATTGTTCGGCTAGAAAATGAGACGACGTTGTCGCCCGCAAAGACGCAGAAATTCATCGAGTTTCTGAGAGTTCACCTGAGCCCGGATGAGTGAATGCAGCACGGTCTGTGCCGCTTCATTCAGGCAAGCCCATAGAACGCGTGCAACTTCGCCAGCTCATCAAGGCCCTGGGCAAGCATTCGCCGATACCCAACCCTGTCAGTAATGAACGGCGAAAAAAGGCTGTGTCCTAGCCACTGATCGAAACCGTCCTGCGCAACGCTCGCCACCGCCATCCCCACAGAACGAACGTCTTCGAAGCGCCCATATTGAGGGCTACTAATGCTCAGGTCGCCGTAGACGTATGGCGTGCTGTCTTGCAGCGCCCCCCATCGTTTGAAGGACGCTCTTCTGACCTGGCACGGAACACATCGCCCGCAATGTTTGTATCCAAAACGCTGAAAACGCCCGCAACTGGTAGATGTCACAGCATGCAGTTTGAGTAGATCCTGATTTAGGCACCCCGCCAACATCTCGCCTTTTGTCATCAGCGCGTAGGGGTTCTGAATCTGAACGTTGATATCGGCAGCATCGAAGATCTGCTGCAATCGACCGAGGTACTCTGGGTGCACAGTTCGGGTACTCAAGCTACCGAGCCGAGTCACCGTCAATGGTGGGTTTATGGCAATGAAACCATTCTCACAGATGTAGAGAGGTACGCGATCACCCTGATGATAGCGATCGAGGGACGTCGCAACGGCTAAGCCAAATGCCAGAAAAACGATGGATCGTGCCCGCTGGGAGGGCTCTTGAGCCCCCGGAGACTTGGCGACGTGATTGAGGCCAATCCTAGACAACCCAAGACTTTGAGCGAACGCGTCCTGCTTCTCACCATCACCCCGGACAATTTGACTGACGCCATATGGCCTCTCCCCCTGAGCGATCAGATCGATGGCTCCGATCAAACTATCCATCCCTCCAGAAAGCAGGGTGACCGAGTCTTCTCGGGGATGCAATGCCTGCAACTGAGCAGGTGGCCCATACCCACCTGAATAGAAGACGAACGTCCACACGTCAGTCGTCAAAAAGCCCAACGCAGCTTCCAGTGCTCGTGACTGAGCATTCCAGAACGCTGGATCCTGAACAGCAATGTGAAGCTCGAGCGTACGCGTCCATCCATCCGCGCTTCTGGCGCGCAGATCTGTGAAGTCCGCCGCAACGACGGAAAGAGCAATGCTCAGAAAATCCCACGCCTGAAGTGAGATTTCCAAGTGAGCCTTCTCAAGCAGATGCCGGGCATAGCCTCCAACACTGACCTGCCCCTTTTCCGCCTGGCCATAGATCACCACCTGCATCGCCTGGTCAACAGCTCGCACCTGGAAACCGGCAGGGCCACAAATGAACTTCATTCGACATACCCCTCAAAAACCTCAAAGGTCTCCTGTAGCGCCTGGGTTACGACTTGAGAAATCCGCCCCGTCGTCAACCGGGCTCCATTGGCTGCGATTGTACGAAAAGACGCCGATACACACTCCTTGATGTACTCCTTGATCTCTTTCAGACGCCGTACCGCAACCAAAGCCGACGAGGCTTTCTCCTGGATCGTTTTCCCCAGATCAAGCTCGTAGCGATGAAACACATCCATCGCGGTGAAGCGCTCAATTGCGTAAGCCCGCTCCTCAGGAGACAGATTCAACAAATCGGCACTTGGGTACTTCACAAGGACATCGGATAAAGAACCACGGATTGAAGCTCGCTCAGCCTCCGCATCCTGAGTGCCATCGACAGGGCGTACAGCCTCGACGAGCGCATCCATCACTTCCGATGCCGACCGACCGTTTAATAGAACGGGATCAATGGGGTTCGGGTTTGCCTGGCTGGTGCCATCAGCCACCGACTGCAGGGTGCTGCCGAGTATCCCAGCAACAGCCGCTGTGCCGCCAAATCGTGCAGTAGTGGTCTTGGCTCCTCCATACCCATGCTTGACATAGTGCTTCAAACTCCTCTGGAGACCGCTGCGGTCACCGTTCCTGGCATAGTCACCCAACCCTCGACGCGCCCCGCCAAAACGGCCTGGTGGCGCGAGTGGTGGCGGCGACTCCGGAGCTGTCCTCGAGTCGTTGTCATCCTCCGGAGAATCATCTGGTTGATGATCATCTTGATCAGTCTGATCCTCTCCGGGATCAGGCAGCTCAGGGTCTGGCAGATCCTGTGGCTCTGGCGGCAGAGGTGGGACAGGTGGTGGAGGCATTGGCGGCAGCGGCGGCGTCCACGGTGGCACCATCGGCACCCCTTTGCCTGGCCCGTCGCTATTTTGGGACGTTCCCATTCAACTTCCTTATTGCAGCTTTAACAGGGGCACTGGCATCAAGGTTCAGCCAGTAATCGAATACAGACCTCGCCCATGCTTCGTCTTTCAGCTTCGGCACAATTCCCGCCTGGATCTGCGCGGGCGGACGCTCTTTCAAAAATGCCGCGAGGCGTGGGCCCTGCAACACATCAATACCGGCGATGACCAGCATCGCATCCAGTACAGGTGGCACTCCCCACTCTTGCTCGCTACCTGCTTTGTCGAGGAGCCGATCCATGATCACACTGATCTCGATGGGAGCAATGTGCCCAAGGCGATCCTTGAGCTGAGCCGCCATATCGGGCGAGTCGAGCAACGCGGTAAGCAACTCGGCGGCGGTCGATGAAAGTCGATCTTCGTCCGTGATAATCGGCGCATGTTCGCGGCTGACGTAAATGGCGCCGCGCAAATCCTTGTCCGCCAGTGCAGGGGGCAGGGCAAGCCACTCTTTCACGAAGGGGTGATCCCAGGGCTGCGGCAAAGAAAAGTCCTTGCCCTGCTTCACATCAGCTTCCCAGTCGGTGAGCATTGCGGGCTTGCCATGCTTATCAGCCGCAACCGCCTTCATCAGCTCTTCAAAGGCCTTGGGATTCCCGCTGCGCTCGAACAACATTAATTTGACCAATGCTGCCTCATCCACACCCACACCATGGGCACGAGAGATACTCATCCGGATCGCCAGAGCGTTTAGAAACCGCTTGATGAGTCGGGGGTTGCCGTGAATGCCCGACGCGGAGGTCATCACTGCTGCAAGTCGCTCTGCCGTGTCGAATTTACCGATCAGCTCCTCGGGGTATTTGTTGGACAGGGACTGCATGAAGGCCCTGTCCACTCGGCCACCCTGCCAGGTCGTCCGAAGCTGATCGCGAACGCTGACACGAATTGACTCGATATCTTCTTTGGGCAGGCCGCTGTTCTCTGTGAACAGCATCATCATGTACGCCCGCACTTCCTGCGTCCCCAAAGGCGGCACCCGGATCGGAACCTGGATCAGCTTGTCGAAATAGCTGGTGACCAGGATATCGTCCGGTACCCCGCTGAAATGCCGGCGCACCGCATGCTTGATCATTTCGTTATCCGCAGCGATGACAAAGGCCGTATTGCGCAAGAACAGGAAAAGCCTGATTGCCTCGAGGGTCGAGATTGTCGTTTCGGGCAAGCAACGATCCAGGTCGTCAATCAGAACGACCAATGTGACACCAAGCTCGTCCAAGACCGATTCAAAATTATCTCGAAGCGCCTGAATTTCCTTAGGCGGAGAGGTTTTTTTGGGTTTTTCCCTGATGAGTTTCTTGGCCTCATCCCCCGCCTTCTCGGCCTTATCATGGGTCTCGCCGATCATCGCCTGATCGACCTCACCAGACCACCATTGCTTGGCCAAGCCCCACATATCACCGATGAGACCAGGTGCGGGCACACCGGCTGCAAAAGACACCGCCGCACCACCCATAAGCTTGGCTACACGCAGCCAATTCACGCGCTCAGCCAGCTCGGAAACCTTATCGAGTGCCGTTTGTCGCGCCTCGGCCTCTTCCTGCAGTCGGGAAGCGATGACATCCATCAGTGCAGCGCGCGCATCGTCATACCCTTGGTACAGCCAGGCATTAAACTCGACAAAGACGAAGTCTTTCTCAGGCTTTTTCCCCGGTTCCGGAGGATTACGTAGCGACGCCTGAATTAGCTTGATCATGGAGGACTTGCCCGCTCCCCACGCCCCTGAAACCCCGATGGAAATCGGACGTCCATTGGCCTGGTACACGATCTCTGCGACGGTGTCGGCAACCCCAGAGAAATTGAGGAAGTCCGTGTCTGTTTCGTTATCGACCCACATCATGTCCCTCCTTGGCCGCTGTCAGCATGTAGCCGTGGCAAGGCAGCCATAGTAGCTGATCTGATGTAGATAGAGGCAACTGGCCATCCGCTCTATTTAGGCGACATGACGCTGCTGGTATGGGCGGAAACGGCGGTCAGTCTGGGCGGTTACAGTGTGTTTGCTGGCCGCTTACTGATCGCCTTTCACAGGAATACAAGCGCCAGCCGCTTGCTGGCGCAAGCCCACACAGGCATTCCGCCACATATGTAAACACGTTTATGATGCCTGACAAATGTGTGCCACTGCGTAAGGGAACATGCAATGAGGTTGATTCAGAATGCTGGCCAAGACCGAGTGATCGATTTGCTCAACGAGCGAATGAATGTGGATCACCAACTAGCCTGTGCCTCCCCAGCGCTCTCCTTATTTGCATTCTCTGAACTGGCCAAAGCCTTTGCTCAGCTACGCAAAGTTCAGTTGATTCTGCCGTCCGACAGCGAGAGTCTGGAACTGCTTGGCGGAGAAGCAGACCGAGCTGCACGTAATCGTCTCACTGCACGCAGCCTCGCTCGGCGCTGCCACCAATGGCTGAATGCCAAGGTCGAACTGAAACGCGCCAATTCAGTTATTCCTCAAGGTATCGGTTTACTGAGAGATGCCACCGGCACGCCCGATCAGGTCGTCATGGGCTCCTTTGCACTGACCACCGACGGCCTCGGCATAACGCCCGGCAACCCGATGAGCCTGATTCAGGCCAGCGAATCTCCTCAGGAGGCGGCGATGTTTGCGCCTTGGTTCGATAACCAATGGCAAACCCTGAATACTCGCCCCAGTGACAAAACTGAACTGCTGAACGTCCTGCGCGAGATTGCCGAACAGCGCTCGCCGGCCACGCTGTACAACCTGGTTCTCCATCAGCTCTTCAAAGAGAGGGACGATGGGCTGGATGAAGAGCGCGTGGTGAAATCTGCTACTGGCATACGCAACACGGTGGTTTGGAACAAGCTCTTCAAATTCCAACGCGATGGCGTTGTGGGTGCAATCGACAAGCTCAACCGCTTTGGCGGCTGCATCATCGCTGACAGCGTTGGCCTGGGAAAAACCTTCGAAGCACTCGCCGTCATCAAGTATCACGAACTGCGCAACGACCGTGTGCTGGTGCTGTGCCCGAAGCGCTTGCGTGACAACTGGACGCTCTACAAGGCAAACGACCGGCGCAACGTTTTGGCGTCAGATCGTTTCAACTACGACGTCCTCAACCACACCGACCTATCGCGGGAGGCCGGGCTATCCGGCGACCTCGACCTATCCCATATCAACTGGGGCAACTATGATTTGGTCGTAATCGACGAATCGCATAACTTCCGCAACAAGAAAGCGCCACGCCAAGGCCAGGAAACGCGCTACGACCGACTCATGCGCAGAATCATCCGCGAAGGCGTGAAAACCCGCGTCCTTATGCTCTCAGCCACGCCAGTCAATAACCGCCTGGCTGATCTGCGTAACCAGATCGCTTTCGTGACCGAGGGCGATGACAACGCCCTGTTTGAATACGGCATCAGCAGCATCGAAGCCACTACCCGCAAAGCCCAGCTACAATTCAATCGCTGGCTGGACCTGGATGAGCGTGAAAAGACGCCAGAGCGCCTGGTCGAAATGCTCGGCTTCGACTATTTCACCCTGCTCGACCTACTAACCATCGCCCGCTCACGCAGGCATATCGAGAAGTACTACGGCACCACCGAAACGGGTCGTTTCCCCACTCGCCTGCCCCCGATCAACATCAAGGCGGACGTCGATGCAGCTGGGCAGTTCCCCGCCATCCGTGAAATCAACCAAGAGATTCGCCGGCTCAACCTCGCCAGCTATGCGCCCTTGCGTTACGTCATGCAGCACAAGCAAGCGGCATATGACGCTAAATACAGCACGGAGATTCGTGGTGGCGAGAGCTTCTTCCGCCAGGCTGATCGTGAAGAAAGCCTGATCCACCTGCTGCGCATCAACGTCCTCAAGCGCATGGAAAGCGCGGTGTCTTCATTTGCGCTGACCCTCGAACGGCAGCTCAAGGATGTCGAACGCACACTCGAACGTATCGAGCAGTACGCTCACGAAATTGAAGAGATCGATATCACCGATGTCGACATCGACGATCCGGCGTTTGAAGCACTGTTGGTCGGACGCAAGGTCAAGGTGCTGTTGAGTGACGTTGACCTGGTACGCTGGAAGCAAGATCTCCTGGAAGATCGCAATCGTCTGGCCACGCTGCTATCGGCGGCACAACAAGTACAACCCCAGCGCGACGCCAAACTGGCGGAGCTGCGTAACATGCTCTCTAACAAGTGCCAAAACCCGGTCAATCCAGGCAATCGCAAGGTCATCATCTTCACCGCTTTTGCCGATACGGCTCGCTACCTGTACGACCAACTCGCCTCATGGGCCAGCGAGTCCTTGGGCGTGCAAACTGCCTTGGTCACCGGCTCGGGCCGCAACCAAACCACGATCCCAGGCCTGCGTACCGATCTGGCATCCATACTTACTACCTTCTCCCCACGCTCGAAAGAGCGCCCTGCCGACCTGACCAAGGAAGGCGAGCTGGATCTGTTGATTGCCACCGACTGCATTTCCGAAGGCCAAAACCTGCAGGACTGCGACTGGCTGATCAACTATGACATCCACTGGAACCCGGTGCGGATCATTCAGCGCTTCGGTCGTATCGACCGCATCGGCTCGCCCAACCAGCACATCCAGCTGGTCAACTTCTGGCCCAACATGGAGCTGGAGGAATACATCAATCTGGAGCAACGCGTCAGCGGCCGCATGGTTCTACTAGACGTGTCGGCTACCGGGGAAGAGAACCTGATCGAAGCGCAGTCCGGCAATGCGATGAATGATCTGGAATATCGCCGCAAGCAGCTACTCAAGCTGCAGGATGCCGTTATTGATCTGGAAGACCTATCCAGTGGGGTTTCAATCACTGACCTCACCCTCACCGACTTCCGCATAGACCTGGCCCAATACCTAAAGGCCCATCCCGGCGTGTTGGAGAACATGCCACTGGGAGCCTGTGCCATTACTACAACTCGCGATGAGGACATACCGCCTGGCATTATTTTTTGCCTACGCGCAGAGGGGGAAGCGGCGGACAAGATCAGCGATGGCTATCCACTCGCCCCCCACTATCTCATCCATGTGGCCGAAGATGAAACCGTGCTACTGCCCTTCACCCAGACCAAACGCATCCTGGATCGGCTCAAGCGTCTGGCCCTCGGCCGTGAACTACCTGATGCCAGCGCTGGCAGTCGATTCGACGAGGTAACCAAACAGGGCGAAGACATGCGCTATGCACAAAGCCTGCTGGCGGCAGCCGTGTCATCTGTAGCCGGCAAAAGCGAAGAGCGCGCCATTGCCAGCCTATTCAATCCAGCCGGTAGTCATGCGATGAAGGGCGAGTTCGCCGGCAGCAACGACTTCGAGGTAATCGCCTTTATGGTCGTTTTGCCGCAGGAGTAAGCCGTGGTTGCCGAGGACATCATTGCAGCCCTGCAGCTACCGGAACAGACGCGAGTCAACCAACGTGTGGCGAAGAAGCTGTTGATTGAGAATCTTGCCCCCACAACCTCGGATCGCCAGCAGATCAATGACGGCGTCGAAGAGGTTCAGTGGGTAGCCGCACTTAAGCCAGGCAATTGCGGAGTTCCCGTTTACCGTGACGCTCAGCGTGAGTATGTGGAGACAGCTGTGCTGCACCTCAACCTACGCCAATCCGCACGGCCGGCCAGGCTGATTGAACTGCTGCACCGTGCTGTACCGCACCCGGCACTAGTGCTGGTCAGCACTCCAGACTCGTTACAGCTTTCCGTCTGTCACAAACGCTGGGCACAGAACGAAGCCGGTAAAATCGTGCTCGATGGAGATATCGCCACTGTCGCGTTGCGGGCCACCCCTCAGGCTAAGGCAGACTTTCTGGCTGCAGTAAGCTTGGAGCGACAACCGCGCAGCAACCTCTACGCGTTCTATCAGGGTTGGATAGATACCCTGCTGGCAATGCAGGCAGCTTATCTTACCGGCAGCTTTCGCATGGCCAGCAGTCCGACAGATGCCGCTGCAAGGCACCAAACCTTGCAAGCCTGTATCGAGCTACAAGCGCAGATTAGCGCAGTACGTACCCTGGCTCAAAAGGCTCAGCAAATTGCTCGCCAGGTAGAGCTGAACTTGCACCTGAAGCAGTTGCAAAAGGCCCTCGACGAAGCCCAAGCAAAACTTTAGACGGATGGCCTGCTGCAAACAGCAGCCCCCTGGCCAATAACCGTTAAAAGGTTGGCGAAATGAAATACCATGCCAGCCAGCATTACACCATGCCTGCAAACCACTATCTGCAGGCAGATAGTGAAGGAAAGAACGAATGAACCTGCAAAAAATCGACGCACAGTCGCCGGAAGCGCAAAGCGCCGACCTCAAGGCCGGAAACATAGCGAAGCTCAAAACCCTGTTCCCTGAGCTGATCACCGAAGGCCCCAACGGCGTAGCCATTAACCAGGACGTACTCAGACAGCTAATCGGCGAGGCAACCGTAACGGACACCGACGAAAAGTACGGCTTGAACTGGCACGGCAAGCGCGCCGCGCGCCAACTCGCGCTCACGCCTAGCACGGGTACGCTACTTCCCTGCCCCGATGAAAGCATGGATTGGGACACCACACAAAACCTGATGATCGAGGGTGATAACCTCGAAGTACTCAAATTGCTGCAAAAAAGCTATGCGGGCAAGGTAAAGCTGATCTATATCGATCCGCCCTATAACACCGGCCAAGATTTCGTATATCCAGACAACTTTCAAGATAGCATCAAGAACTATCTCGAGCTGACTGGGCAAATTGATGGCGGAGCAAGAATAAGCAGCAATACAGAGTCCAGCGGTCGTTTCCATACTGACTGGATGAACATGCTTTACCCACGATTAAAGCTTGCCAGAAACTTGCTTAGAGACGACGGACTGATCTTTGTAAGCATTGATGATACCGAGGCCGGAAATCTAAAGCTAATAATGTCAGAAGTATTTGGGGAAGAGAACTTTATTGGCAATGCCGTGTGGGAGAAAGCCTACACAGCAAATATGACCGCTCAGTTCATGTCAAATACGCATGACCATATTTTTATTTTTGCCAAAGATTGTGACTTTGCAGCCCTGGGACGATTTGACCGCACAGAAGACCAGATAGCAAAATTCAAGAACCCGGATAATGATCCACGCGGCCCTTGGAAAGCTGAGAACTTATCTGCTGGAAAATTCTATGCAGCCGGACAGTTCAAGATAACGGGACCTACAAGCCAAGAATTCCTTCCACCACCGGGAAGATACTGGCGATGCAACCAACAACAGTATGAAACTTGGCTTGCAGATAACAGGATAACATTTGGAATGTCCGGAGAGGGCCGTCCAATGTTGAAAAAATTCTTATCGGAAGTCGCAGATGGTTTAACACCAAGCACATGGTGGAATCATAACGAATTTGGCACAAACAAGGAGGCAAGCCTGGAGCTGAAACAGCTTTTCGATGGAGAAGCCTGTTTCCAAACTCCAAAACCTGAAAAATTGCTTCGCAAAATATGTGCACTTGCATCATCTGGCGACGAAATTATTTTAGATTTTTTTGGCGGTTCCGGAACCACTGGCCATGCGGTGTTGGCACAGAACTCCATTGACGGCGGGAATCGCCGCTATATTCTTGTACAGCTTCCAGAAGCCCTAGACCCTGAACATAAAGATCAAAAGGCTGCCGCCGCGCTCTGCAATACTCTCGGAGTAAAACAAAACATTGCAGAATTAACAAAAGAACGGCTACGTCGCGCAGCGAATAAGATCAAAGCCGATAACCCCATGTTTTCTGGTGATACGGGATTCCGCAATTTCAAGCTGGACACATCAAATATCCGAGCATGGAATCCAACCCCAGAAGACCTGACGGCCGATCTTCTGGCTCATCAAGAGCATCTTATTGAAGGCCGGAGCGAGTACGACATTCTTTACGAACTGCTGCTTAAGCTCGGTCTAGACCTGTGCGTCCCCATTGAGCAGCAGCAGATTGCAGAAGAAACGGTGTACAGCATCGGCGGTGGCGTACTGTTGGCATGCCTGACTGAACAGATCACTCGCGATCAGGTGGAGGAGCTCGCTCAAGGCATAGTTGCCTGGCACAAGGCGCTAGCTCCTGCAAGCGACAGCACCTGCGTGTTCCGCGACAGCGCCTTTGCCGATGACATAGCCAAAACCAACCTTGCCGCCATCCTCAACCAGGCCGGTATCAAGAACGTACGGAGCTTGTAAAATGGCCGTGCCCGCGCAGCCCAAGATTTACCACATCTGCCACGTGGACCGTCTGCCGTCCATCATTGCCAGCGCCGGCTTGCTGTCCGATGCAGTACTGTTGAATCAGGCGCTGCCGGGTACGGTCATAGGCATGAACCACATCAAGCAGCGCCGTCTTGAAGAACTAAGATTGGCCAGTCATCCCACACTGCATGTGGGTGAATGCGTGCCGTTCTACTTCTGCCCCCGCTCAGTGATGCTTTTTCTGATCTACCGGCAAAGCCAAGAGCTAGCGTACAGGGGTGGGCAAGGGCCTATCGTGCATTTGGAAGCGGACCTGCACGCCGCTGTACAGTGGGCTAACGTCCAAGCCAGACGCTGGGCGTTCACGCTATCCAATGCTGGGGCCTACTACTTTGAAGACAGAGCGGATCTGACCCGGCTCAATGAGATTGACTGGAACGCCGTGCAAGCCCGCGACTGGCGTCAGCGCAAGGAAGGTAAGCAAGCCGAGTTTCTGCTCGAATACAGCTTCCCCTGGCACCTAGTCGAGCGCATCGGTGTACAGTCCCGGCAAATTTATACGCAGGTAGCGAATGTGTTGCCTGCACAAGGGCACAGACCAACGGTCGAGCTACGCCCAGAGTGGTATTACTGAGTGAAGACCCTGTCATGATCGAATTTACTAGCGGCGACATCCTGCGGGATGACTCCGAAGCCATCATTAACACCGTGAACTGTGTCGGTGTGATGGGCCGTGGCATCGCCTTACAGTTCAAGAACATGTGGCCGGAAAACTTCAAGGCTTACGAGGCTGCGTGCAAGCGCGAAGAGGTGCAGCCTGGCCGAATGTTCGTGTTCTACACCGACCAGCTCACGTCGCCGCGTTACATCATCAACTTCCCCACCAAGCGTCACTGGCGCGGCAAGAGCCGCCTACAGGACATAGAAGCGGGGCTCAGCGCGCTGGTGGCCGAGATTCACAACCGTGGTATCCGCTCCATCGCCATCCCACCGTTGGGCAGCGGTTTGGGGGGATTGGATTGGGCTGAGGTGCGCCCCCGTATCGAGGCAGCCATGGCCGATCTGCCGGATGTACACGTACGCGTTTACGAACCCAAGGGCGCTCCCGCTACAGACACCATGCACCACAGCCGCGAAGTGCCAAGCATGACCGCTGGACGCGCCGCACTGGTGGAACTTATGAACCGTTATGTCCGAGGCCTGCTAGATCCAACGATCAGCCTGCTGGAGGTACATAAGCTGATGTACTTCATGCAGGCCGCAGGCGAGCCATTACGCCTCAAATACGTGCAAGCCGCCTACGGCCCCTACGCCGAGAATCTTCGTCACGTATTGCGCGCCATTGAAGGTCATCTGGTCGCGGGTTATGCCGACGGTGGGGATGCCCCAGAAAAGCCGATGACGCTGGTGCCTGGGGCAGTCGATGAAGCTAATGCCTTCCTGGCTGTCAATGCCGAGACACGAGCCCGATTCGACCGAGTCGGCGAGCTGGTGGCGGGCTTCGAGACGCCCTTCGGTCTGGAGCTGCTGGCGACAGTGCATTGGATCGTCAAGAACGGGGAACCCGTAACCAGCGTCGATGAGGTGATCACCCGCACCTACGCCTGGAACTCTCGCAAAAAGCAGTTCACTCCGCGCCAAATCGGCATAGCCCTCGATGTGCTGACGAACAAAGGCTGGATCGAGCCGATAGCACTAAGCGCCTGACTTCTCATGAACCTGACTCGACCCCCCATGCCGCTGCGAGGCATGGGGAGTCCATGAGCTAAATGACTAAATATCTCGCCCCTGCCTGATGGCGAGTTTGAAAATGGATTGAACATGAAACTGCACTTCGAGCCGGATCTCGACTACCAATTACGGGCCATCGAATCGGTATGCGATCTATTCCGTGGCCAAGAGGCGTGTCGTACCGAGTTCACGGTTACCATGAAGGCTCCCTCGCCCACAGACAACGATTTCTCGCAAGGAACTTCCCCTCAGCAGTATGCCCTAGGCATCGCCGAATCCGACCTGGGTATCGGCAACCGCCTGACGCTGCTCGACGACGAACTGCACAAAAACCTCAGCGACATCCAGCTTAGTGGCGGCCTACCTCCTTCGGGTTTGCTCACCTCTGGCGACTTCACCGTTGAGATGGAAACCGGCACAGGCAAAACCTATGTCTACCTGCGCACGATCTTTGAACTGAATAAACGCTACGGTTTTACCAAGTTCGTCATCGTGGTGCCTTCGGTGGCGATCAAGGAAGGCGTCTATAAGTCGTTACAAATCACCGAGGAGCACTTCAAGGGGCTCTATGCCGGCGCGCCTTACGGCTACTTCCTATACGACTCGAACAAGCTCGGAGAGGTGCGCAACTTTGCCACCAGCTCGACCATCCAGATCATGGTGGTCACCGTAGGTGCGATCAACAAAAAGGACGTCAACAACCTCTACAAGGACAGCGAAAAGACCGGCGGTGAGAAGCCCATCGACCTGATCAAGGCTACCCGCCCGATTCTGATTGTCGACGAACCGCAGAGCGTCGATGGCGGCCTAAAAGGAGCTGGCAAAAGCGCGCTGGATGCGATGAACCCACTGTGTACCCTGCGCTATTCCGCAACCCATGTGGACAAGCATCACATGGTCTACCGCCTGGATGCGGTCGACGCCTATGAGCGCCGCCTGGTGAAGCAGATCGAGGTGGCCTCGGCAACGATTGAGGACGCCCACAACAAGCCGCGTGTTCGACTGGTGGCGGTAAGCAACAAGCGCGGCACAATTTCAGCCAAAGTCGAGCTAGATGTTGCTACAGCCTCCGGTGGTGTGGCGACTCAAGAAGCGACTGTGTACGACGGCGATGATCTGGAGCAGACCACCAAGCGTACCGTTTACAAAGACTTCCGTATTGGCGAAATCAACACCGCCAAGGACGAAGAGTTTGTCGAGCTGCGCTACCCAGGTGGCGAGAAATATCTGCGCATTGGTGAAATCCACGGCGGCATGGAGCCGTTAGCGATTCAGCGCGAAATGATCCGCCGCACGATCAAGGAGCACCTGGATAAGGAAAAACGCTTCCGCCCCATGGGGATAAAAGTGCTGTCGCTGTTCTTCATCGACACGGTCGAGCGCTATCGCCAGTACGATGCTGACGGCAATCCGGTAAAAGGAGTGTACGCCACAATTTTCGAAGAAGAATACAAGCGACTTGCCAAGCATCCGGATTACCAAAGCCTGTTCAGCGAAGTCGACTTCAACCACAGCGCTGAAGAGGCGCATAACGGCTACTTCTCCATCGACAAAAAGGGTGGCTGGTCTGACACCGCCGAGAACAACGCCGGCAACCGAGAGAACGCTGAGCGCGCCTACAACCTGATCATGAAGGACAAGGAAAAGCTGCTCAGCTTCAGTACCCCCTTGAAGTTCATCTTTTCCCACTCAGCACTCAAGGAAGGCTGGGATAATCCCAATGTCTTCCAAATCTGCACGCTGCGTGACATTCAATCCGAGCGCGAGCGCCGGCAAACCATCGGCCGCGGCCTGCGTCTGTGCGTCAACCAGAACGGCGAGCGAGTGCGTGGCTTTGAGGTGAACACTCTTACGGTGATCGCCACAGAGAACTACGAGGCCTTTGCCGAGAACCTGCAGAAAGAGATTGAAGCAGACACTGGCATTCGCTTCGGTATCGTCGAGCAGCACCAGTTTGCAGCAGTCGCAGTCACCGATGCTAACGGCGAGTCAAAGCCACTTGGTTTTGAGCAGTCCAAGGTACTGTGGGATTTCCTGCGAGCACAGCATTACGTCGATGCCAAGGGCAAGGTGCAAGACTTGCTTAAACAGGCACTAACAGATGGCCAGCTGCACCTACCGCTTGAATTCGAAGCTCAGCGGTTGCAGATCATCGAACAGTTGAAGAAGGTCTCCGGCCGCCTGGAGATCAAGAATGCAGACGAGCGCCGTGCCATCCCTACCCGCCAGGCCGTGTTGCAGAGCGAAGAGTTTAAAGCCCTTTGGGATCGGATCAAGCATCAGACGACCTACCGCGTTGACTTTGATAACGAAAAGCTGATCGCCGATTGCATCGAAAACTTGCAGAAAGCCCCTGCTGTATTCCGCCCTCGCCTTCAATGGCGCAAAGCAGATCTGGCCATCGGCAAGTCAGGCGTAGAAGCCAACGAGAAGAAAGGCGCATATACCGTCAACCTGGACGAGAGCAATATCGAGCTGCCAGACATTCTGACCGACCTCCAGGATCGCACCCAGCTGACCCGCCGGACGCTGGTACGCATCCTCACGGAAAGTAAGCGCCTAGACGACTTCAAGCGCAACCCCCAGCAATTTATTGAACTGGCCGGCGAAATCATCAACCGATGCAAGCGCCTAGTGCTGGTGCACGGCATCAAGTACGTGAAACTGGACCACAACAGTTTCTACGCTCAGGAGCTGTTCGAGCAGCAGGAACTGACCGGCTACCTGAAAAACATGCTGCTCAACACCGAGAAATCCGTCTACGAGCACGTGGTCTACGACTCAGCAGTCGAACGCAACTTCGCCCAGGCGCTGGAGCATAACGATGCTGTGAAGGTTTACGCGAAGCTGCCGGGCTGGTTCCGTATCCCCACCCCGCTTGGCAGCTACAACCCTGACTGGGCAATATTGGTAGAGCAAGATGGTGCGGAGCGCCTCTACTTCGTAATAGAGACCAAGGCTAGCTTGTTCAATGATGACCTGCGGCCTATCGAGCGAGCAAAAATCGACTGCGGCGCCGCTCATTTCGAAATGCTTGCAGCCGATGCCGCCAGCCTGCACTTCGGCCGTGCGAGTAGCGTGGACGATGTCATAGCAGGTGTACTAAATTAACTAGATCGGCTCATAGCGGTTGGGTAGGCGCCATCCCGCCCAACCGCTAGCGGGGAGCTCGACAACATTAACCGGTATGTCACACCTAAGCTCTAGAACGAGGCAGGACGGTACAGAGGCTAAACGTCCGACTCAGCGGCATCTCCTAGGTTGGCCTATACGCAAGCTTCGCCCCCCTTAGGCTTAAGTCGTAGATGCTGAGCATTTTTGACGAGATACTTCATGGCCCTATGCACGTGGGGCCGAATTGCTCGATCACTCCTCAGAATGCGGCCGATACCACACCCGTTTTCGTATTGTTCCTTATCGTGGTTGCCGCTGTAGATGTAGCCCTGACCATACGTGATGTCCTCCCACAGCTCGCCGAGCATGGCCTTTTAGACATCACCCTGCACATCGTTGCCATTGAAGAAGTAGGCAGCATGGATGTGGTAGCCCCACCATCCTTCCGTAAGCGATCCATGAACTCCACCTACCGAGTAGAGGAGGTCGCAGTTACCGTGGCATCTCCGGCGAGCAGTTCCACGGCAGTAACGCTTCATAGTCCGCCACAGACTGCGCGTGGGGGGAGTCGCTCCAGCACGTGGCGCAGTCACGTATAAGGTTCTTGGCCGTTGATCTTTGCAGTCTCGACCAAGCTGTAGATCTGGGCACTGGCCGTAGCGACCTTGGGCGTGTCGCTGAACAGCCAGGCCTTGCGAACGATGACAAACGGCTTGATCGAGCGCTCAGCCAGATTGTTGTCGATTGGCAGATAACCAGCCTCGACGTAACGCACCAACCGGCTCCAGTTATTCGCCAGATAATTCACGGCCTTGCCCAACACGCTTTGCGGCGTCACTTGGGATTGGGCCCTGTCCAACCAACTTTTCAACTGGGTCAGGACTGGCAGGCTTTGCGCCTGTCGCGCTACATAACGCTGCTCATCACTAGCGTCTTTCAGTTCG
>NZ_JBICMS010000025.1:0-635 GCF_043106615.1 Pseudomonas sp. CJQ_9
CCATGGCGAATGCCGGGCCAGTGGAACTTGCCTTGGTTCAGTCGCCGTGCGGCAAGCCAGACGCCCACGCCGTCGTGCACCAGCACTTTCATCCGGTTGGCCCGGCGATTGGCGAACAGATAAGCGCAGTGCGGCTTCGCCGCACCAAACACCGCGATTACTCGGGCTAAAGCGGTTTCGGTACCGGCGCGCATGTCCATCGGCTCGGTGGCCAGCCAGATCGCATCGATGCGGATCATTGAGAGACAGCCCGGATAAATTGCGCGCAGCCCTCAGGATCTGAGGTTGGCCATTTCACCGTGATCACTTGCCCGGCCATGGGCAACTCGATGATCACTGACGCCTCGACTGGCCGTTTAGGTGGGGCTTTTAGCGGGACGAAAGCCGGTAGTGAAGCTGCTGCAGGCTGATCTCGATAGAGCGGCAGCCATTTGCGGATGACGTTGGCATTGATGCCGTGGCTGATGGCAACACTGGACACCGTCGCGCCAGGTTGCAGGCATTCCTGAACGACTTGGGCTTTGAATGGTTTCGGATAAGAGCTTCGTTGGCGCATGGAAATCCTGGCGATAAGGGTGATCGCGTCCGCTTAAAAATACGCGGACACCATCGCCCTTAATGCTGGAGTTCGGAAG